>JBGSSZ010000641.1:0-16028 GCA_041736785.1 Limnoglobus sp. | reverse complement strand
GGCCTTGGTCGCGCGGGCGTTGACCCCGGCGCGGTCACGCACCTGGTGACGGTGTCCTGCACCGGCTTCCACGCTCCGGGGATCGATGTCGGGCTGATCGAGTCGCTCGGGCTTTCCCGGTCGGTGCAGCGCACGATGATCGGCTACATGGGCTGCCACGGCGCGATCAACGGCCTGCGCACCGCCGCCGCTCTCGTGGGTGCTGACGCTGATGCTGATGCGACCGTGTTGCTGGTGGCTGTGGAGCTTTGCAGCCTGCACTACTACTATGGTGCCGAGCCCGGCAAAGTGATCGCCAATGCCCTCTTCGCCGATGGTGCCGCTGCCGTGGTCGTGAATCGCGATCCGCGTGGGATCCGCCTCGTCGCCACCGGTTCGCACCTCATGCCCGACTCCGAAAAGGAGATGGCCTGGGTGATCGGCGATCACGGCTTTGCAATGACTCTCACCAAGCAGATCCCCAAACTCATCTCGACGCATCTCCGCGGCTGGCTCGAACACTGGCTCCGTCAGCACCGTATGAGTCTGGATCAGATCGATCATTGGATCGTGCATCCCGGCGGCCCGAAGATCCTTGACGCAGTCCAGGACGCCCTGTCGCTGCCGCCGTCCGCGCTCGCCGCGTCCCGCGCTGTGCTGGCTACCCACGGCAACATGTCCTCGCCGACCGTGCTCTTCATCCTGCAGCACCTGCAACCTGTCAGTGGCCTCACTCTCGTGATCGGCTTCGGCCCCGGCCTGATCGTGGAAGCGATGCTGCTGGAGAGCGCGGGGTAACACATGAGACCGCGTTTCCGATTCGGTTATCGGCTCTTCGCCTCCTCAGCGGCGCGTTCGAGGTTCAGAGCCAGCAGCTTCGCAATCGCCTAAAACTTGCGATTCCGGGCTCAGACGATCTGCAGACAACGATGAGTCTGGCTACGGTGAACGCCGGTCTGCAGCGAGCCCGCGTCAATTCGGTCACGCTCGCTATCCGCACGCCAGTCGACGCGGCACAATTCGCAGGGCCCGGGCTGTGTTGTCGATCCGAAGCAGTGGCGGGTCGCTACAAGCGGACGGCACCCCAGGCCGCATCACTATCGCCCCATCGACCAGGCACTCGCGACTGCACCGACCTAACCGCCCGTCACTACGCTGTCGCGGCAGCGATTTTTAGATCGTGCAAGCACTCGCCACATGCGAGGCTACGCATCAGCAATAAATTTGCACAAAAAGAGAAGCAATGCTGTTGATTAACAGTCGTCGTGTTGTTCTAATGTGGCATCTTTAGGCTGGACTGATCATGTCCGCAAGGCACTTCTTGACGGGATCCTGGGAACTCGAGTCGCGGCTCACCCCATCGAACACGCCACCTGCACTGGTGTTAGATGTCAATGTGACAATGCCGCCGACTGGTGCCTACCCTCATTCTCTGGCAGAAGTGAGTGGCACTCTCTACTTCTCGGCCCGCGATTCTGCCTTCGGCTACGAGCTTTGGCGCACCGACGGTTCGTCGGACGGCACATCGCTCGTCCGCAATATCCGCCCCGGCAGCGCCAGCGCGAATCCCAGCGGACTCGTCAACGTCAGCGGTGTGCTTTATTTCATCGCCAATGGTGGCAGTGGCTACGAACTCTGGAAGAGTGACGGCACCTCCACCGGCACCGTACTCGTCCGGGACATCAACCCCGGGAGCGGCGATGGCCTCGACATCGCAACGCAACTGGCCAACATCTCCGGAACCTTGTTTTTCGCAGCCAACAACGGATTCCTCGGCTTCGAACTCTGGAAATCCGATGGCACCTCCACCGGCACCGTTCTCGTGCGTGATATCAATTTTGGGAGCAATGATGCTGGCGTGACGGAACTGACAAATCTCAACGGCAAGCTCCTTTTCGCCGCTAATGACGGCATCAACGGGAATGAGCTCTGGGCCAGCGATGGCACCTCCACGGGCACTGTGCTGGTCCGCTCGATTCACCCCGTCAGTTCCGCGAATCCTGCCGAGCTGACTGCATTTGGCACGCACGTCTTCTTCCAGGCAGACGACGATGTCAACGGAATTGAACTTTGGAAGTCCGACGGCACCGCCTCCGGCACCGTGCTTGTCGGCGACATCAATCCAGATGCTTTCGACTCGCAACCCGGTGACTTCACGGAATTCCTCGGCGCCCTCTACTTCCATGCGTTCGACAGCACGAACGGCAACGAACTCTGGCGCACCGACGGCAGTGCCAGCGGTACAGCTCTCGTCCACGACATCGCCCCTGGCATCGGGACCTCGTCATTCCCCACGGGGCTCGTCAATTTGAATGGCACACTGGTTTTCAGTGCCACCACCGCAAATGTCGGCCGCGAGCTTTGGCGATCCGACGGCAGCTCCAGTGGTACTGTGCTCGTTCGGGACATCAACCCCGGGATTTATCCATCCAATCCAATTCACTTGGCAAGCACTGGCGGCACGGCGCACTTCCGTGCCCGCACCGTCGCGAACGGGTATGAACTCTGGGTCACAGACGGGACCGCCGCCGGCACTCTCCTCGTACGCGACATTCAACCGGGCACCTCCAGTGCCTACCCGCAATACGCTGCCATCCTAAATGAGCGTGTTTACTTTCAGGCCAACGACGGAATTCACAACGGCGATCTTTGGACCAGTAATGCCACTTCGTCGGGCACGACCCTGCTCGACATTCCGGAGCGCACCTTCGATTCGTATCCGCGTGAGGTCACCGCCGTCGGGAACACCGTGTTCTTCGTCGCTGCAAACCAGACGGGCAATTTCGAACTCTGGAAAACTGACAGCACCTCATCTGGTGCTCTGCTCGTCCGCGAGGTCGTCCCCGGTAGCTTGGGTTCCTATCCCAGGCAACTCACCAACGTGAACGGCACGCTCTTTTTTGTTGCCAACGACGGCGTCACTGGCTACGAACTTTGGAAAAGTGATGGCACCTCAAGTGGAACCAGCCTCGTCCGCGACATCCGTCCCGGCATCGGATCGTCGTATCCGCTCGAATTTGAAGTCCTCAACGGCGCACTCCTCTTCCAAGCCACTAACGACAGCGGATTCGACAACATTGAACTTTGGCGCAGTGACGGCACCTCCGCCGGAACCCAGATCGTCTACGAACACGCTGGCGGTTCGCTGGAACCGAGCTACATCACCGCCGTCGATGGTTTTGTCTACTTTCACGGCGGCAACACAACTGGCCCAGCCCTGTGGCGCTCGGACGGAACATCCAGTGGCACTACCGTCGTCACCGAACAAATCATGGTACGCGCCGGTCGCGACATCGGAAACCGCCCCAAAAAGTTTGGGGTCATCAACGACACGTTTTACTTCAGTGTTCGCTCGGACTTGGGACCCATTGGCGAACTGTGGAAAAGCAACGGCACCTCAAGCGGCACAAGCCTCGTCCGCCAATTCTCCGACATTGGCGCCGGCGACGTCCGCTTCCTTTCCTTCCCCACAAACGTCAATGGAACGCTGTTTTTCGCACTCAACAGTGCGACCACCGGCATCGAACTCTGGAAATCTGATGGCACTTCGACCGGCACCGCACTCTTCAACGATCTTCAAGCTGGCACCACCGGATCCTACCCCGATGGCCTAACCAATTTCAACGGCACACTGTACTTTCGCGCCAACGACGGACTCAGCGGTCGCGAACTTTGGCGCACCGATGGCAGCACCGGCACTACGATCGTCGCCGACATCGTTCAAGGTCCGATCGGCTCGATACCTCTCGAAGGGGACGGACTTGGCATACCCGAACGGGCAACCTTGACTGCGGTCGGCGGGGCAATTTACTTCCGTGCCAGTGGTGGCGGCGGTTTCGAACTTTGGCGCTCCGATGGCACCGCGAGCGGCACCAGCCGCATCGATATCGAACCCTCGTCTGCGTCCCATCCCGAACAATTCGCCATAGCGGGCAGCCAGCTCTACTTCTCTGCCGTCCATCCACAGTTCGGCCGCGAACTCTTCTCCATCCGCGAATTGTCCGACGTCTCTTCGTTGACCGTCAACGCGGGCGACGTCCAGCACTCACGCATCCACAGCATCGCGCTTACACTGTCCTTCGACGTCGATGTCTCTGTGTTCCAGAACCCCGGCGCGGTCACGCTCACCCGTACCGTCGGCGGCCCGCCCACCGTCGTCACCGTCGGCAGCGGCTTGGTTATCACGCCCGGTGCCGGCAACTCCAGCAGCATCACACTTGCCTTCACCAACCTCAGCAACAGCGGTGTGGAATTCGGCTCGCTCGCAGACGGTCGCTGGCAACTCGCGATCCCATCTCTGAACTACACCAGTCCGATCAACGACCCAAACCTACGCCGGCTCTTCGGCGACATCAACGGCGACGGTACCGTCGATGGGCCCAACGACTTCGCCGCGTTCGGCAGCGTCTTCGGCACCACGCAGCCCGGGCTGGCGTTCGACTTCAACAACGACGGTACTATCGACGGCAGTACCGACTTCGCCGCGTTCGGGGCACGCTTCGGGACCACGCTGTGAGCACTCCTCTCTTTCGTGCCGGCTCACCTGATTGCAGCCTAAAACTGTGATCCGCTACAATGCCGTCATGCGACTCCCCAAGCTGACCCGACGACGATTCCTCTACGCTGCCGGTGGTGCAGTGGTCTCCGCGTGCGGGGCCTATGGCTACACGCGATGGATCGAGCCCGATTGGCTCGACGTGGTCCACCACGACATGCCGCTCAACGGCCTGCCCGCCTCGCTCGTCGGCAAAACTCTCGTGCAGATGTCGGATCTGCACATCGGTACGACCGACCCCGACTACCTGGCACAATGCGTCGTGACTGTCAACGCACTGAAGCCTGACATCCTGGTGATCACGGGCGACTTCATGACCTGCAGGGAAGGCGAGCGGGTTGACAGTGTGCCGGGCGTGGTGGAGAGCTTGCAGGCGCCCTACGGAGTCTACGCCGTCGCTGGTAACCACGATTATGGCGGGAACTGGAACCAGCCGGAGGTTGCGGACGCGCTCGGCAGACGGCTCGACGATTGCGGTATCCGACTGCTCCGCAACGAAGTCGTCGATGTCCGCGGACTCCAATTACTCGGCCTCGACGACCTCTGGGCGAAGCAGTTTCGCGTGGTCCCGCACAACACTGCCAAGCCGACGGTCGCGATCTCGCACAATCCCGACAGTGCCGATCTGCCTGGCTGGAAGAATTTCCGGGGTTGGATTCTCAGCGGGCACACCCACGGCGGGCAGTGCCGTTTCCCGTTTGGCCATGCACCGATCCTGCCCGTGAAAAACAAACTGTACAGTGCGGGTGCGTTCGATCTGGGTCGCGGTCGGAGTCTGTACGTAAATCGTGGCCTGGGCTATGTGCACAAGCTGCGGTTCAACACGCGGCCCGAAGTGACTGTGTTCCGACTGACGGCCAATCCAGTCGTGTAGCAACGCTGACTCTCTGCTTCGCCATCACCACGCTCGTGTGTACTGGAGCGGCGTGAATGCGTTGACATCGACATCGAGGGCTTTCGCCGCAGTGCGGGGCCAGTAGGGGTCGCGGAGCATTTCTCGGGCGAGCAGCACCATGTCCGCCTGGCCCTGCTGGAGGATCGCCTCGGCCTGATGCGGATCGGTGATCATGCCGACTGCGGCTGTGGGGAGGCCACTGCCTTTGCGGATCGCTTCGGCGAAGCGGACCTGATAGCCAGGCCCGACGGGGATGCGGACCTGCGGAGCGATACCGCCGCTGCTGCAGTCGATGAGATCCACGCCGGCCTCGTGCAGATGTTTCGCGATCGCGACCGAGTCGTCGATGGTCCATCCGTCGTCGCGCCAGTCGCTGCAGGAGAGCCGCACCGCAAGGGGCAACTCGCTCGGCATGGTCTGCCGCACGGCGTCGACGACCTGACGCAGCAGGCGGGTGCGGTTTTCGAAGCTGCCGCCGTAGTCGTCCGTGCGGCGGTTCGAGATCGGCGACAGGAAGCTGTGCAGGAGATAGCCGTGAGCCGCGTGGATCTCAATGAGCTTGAACCCGGCGTCCAGTGCCCGCTGTGTGGCGGATCGCCAGGCATTGAGCACGGGTTCGACATCGCTGGCGGTGAATGCCCGCGGCGTCGGATAGCCAGCGTCGAAGGGCACATCGCCGACGCCGAGAGGCTGCCAGCCACCATTCTGAGGCAGCACTGCTTTGCCGCCGTTCCACGGTGCCGCGGTGGAAGCCTTCCAGCCGGCGTGAGCGAGTTGGATCGCGGGTACGGCTCCATGGCTGGCGATGATCGTAGCGAGCTTGGCCCAGGCCGCGGCTTGCGTGTCGTTCCAAATGCCTGCGTCTTCGGGTGAGATTCGGCCCTCAGGCGACACGGCGGTCGCCTCGACCATCACGAGCCCAGCCCCGCCGACGGCCCGTGCTCCGAGGTGCACCGTGTGCCAGTCACCGGGCACGCCGTCGCTGCAGGAATACTGGCACATGGGCGAAACGCCGATGCGATTGCGGAATGTCACGGAGCGGAGCGAGAAGTTGTTGAAGAGCATGGTGGATATTACACGCGAACTCGGAACATCTTAAACAGTCGCACGGTTTCTGGCACGACAGCGGCAGGGGCGGCTGCTCGGTGGCCTGGAGGTGATCACGAACTGCCGAGTGGCCTCGATCCTGACTCCGCCGCGCCATACGAAAGCAGTGGATCCCCTCAACTTCAGTGTGACACTATGAATCCCCCCAAGAACACGATCTGCCTCTGGTTCGATACCGAAGCGGAGGCTGCGGCGAGGTTCTATGCCAAGACCTTTCCCGATTCTTCTGTCGGAGCCGTACACCGGGCACCGGGAGACTATCCGTCGGGTCAGAAAGGTGACGTGCTGACGGTCGAGTTCAGCGTGATGGGCATCCCCTGCCTCGGCCTCAATGGCGGACCAGCCTTCAAGCACAATGAAGCATTTTCGTTTCAGGTCGCCACAGACGACCAGGCGGAAACAGATCGATACTGGAATGCCATTGTCGGCAACGGTGGCGAAGAGAGCGCGTGCGGTTGGTGCAAGGACAAATGGGGCTTGTCGTGGCAGATCACGCCACGGGCTCTGACGAAAGCGATCACAGATCCCGATGCGGAAGCCGCCCAGCGGGCATTCACAGCGATGATGCAAATGAAGAAGATCGACATTGCCGCAATTGAAGCGTCTCTCCGCGGGTGAAACAGTGCGGGAGGGCACCGTGCCGCTTGCTCTCCCGCACGACGTCATGCGGAAGCCCTTCATTGTCGAAGCCGGTCAGGACCTGTGACCCGCTAAGATGATCGGCACCTTGTCACAGGTCCTTGTCATGCCTGCAATCCTCGCGTCGTTGCTACTGTCGTTTTCTTTCCTCACGACTGTCTCGTTTGCGCAAACCGCGGCACCGCCCAAGCTCTTCCCCGCAGACCCGGCCATGCCAGCCGTGACTCTGCCCGATCTCCTCGCCGGAGCCACGACGAAGGAGCAGTGGCAGTCGAAACGCCGGGGCGAGGTGCTCGACCTTTTCCGCGATCATGTCTACGGTCGTGTGCCGAACACCAAATATCAGCAGACCTTCAAAGTCATCCGCGAAAACAAAACCGCCCTTGATGGCAAAGCGACGTTGAAGGAGATTGACATCATCATCAGCCGCTCGGGGGCGTCGTTGACCATCCGCATGAATCTGTTCACACCGAACGCGGCCAAAGATCCTGTGCCGGCGTTCCTGCTGATCTGCAACCGCGGCCAGGCGGCCGCCGATCCGACGCGGCTGCAAAAAGCGGAGTTCTGGCCGGTCGAAGAGGGCATCGCCCGCGGCTTCGCCATGGCAGCATTCTTGAACAGTGACGTGGACCCGGACAAAGACGACGGCTTCAAGGACGGTATTCACGGGCTGTTGGACGTTGAACCGCGGACCGATGCCAGTTGGGGCACGCTTGCCGCGTGGGCGTGGGGGGCCAGTCGGTGCCTGGATTATCTTGTCAGCGATGCGGCCATTGCCAGAGATCAAGTCGCTGTGATCGGCCACAGCCGCGGCGGTAAAACCGCTCTCTGGGCCGGGGCCGAAGACGAACGCTTTGCCCTGGTCATCAGCAATAACAGCGGCTGCGGCGGGGCCAGCCTCAGTCGCCGAAAATTCACAGGCAAGGAACAGGTGGCCCGCATCAATAGATCATTCCCGCACTGGTTCAACAAGAAATATAAATCATATGGCGACAATGAAAACGCCTGCCCGGTTGATCAGCATATGCTGATCGCGTTGATGGCCCCGCGGGCCGTGGCCGTCGGCAGTGCCTATGACGACAAATGGGCCGATCCCCGCGGTGAATTTCTCGCAATCGTACATGCCATGCCGGTCTTCAAGCTATTCGGACAACACGATTTGAAAACCACAGTGATGCCGCTGGTCAACAATGCAATTAACAGTGATGCCGTGCATTATCATATCCGACCGGGCAAACATAATCTGTTGCTGGCCGATTGGAAGATGTATTGGGATTTTGCAAATATGGTATTCAAGAAATGATGTGAACCGAAGACGACGGGCAGAACACCGGCATGGTGCACCAGTATTGAGCCGACAATCGTTCGGCTGGGATCAGTCACGAACCGAATCAGGATGAGTGAATGGACAATCAACTGGATACAGCGTGGCACGAACTGTCGATTGAAAAGGCGGTGGCTACGGTTGGAGGTGACGCGCAACACGGCTTGGATGCCACTGAAGTCGCGCGCCGCATGGCACGGTACGGGCCGAATCGGCTTGGCACAAAGCGGGGGTACGGGCCGCTGGTTCGGTTCCTGCTTCAGTTCCATCAACTGTTGCTGTACATCCTCGTGGCCGCCGGTGTGGTGGCACTCCTGCTCGGCGAGGTGGTCGATGCTGTGGTCATCATCGGGGTCGTGCTCGCCAACGCGATTGTCGGATTCATCCAGGAA
The DNA here is from genome assembly GCA_041736785.1 of Limnoglobus sp. Classification (GTDB taxonomy): domain Bacteria; phylum Planctomycetota; class Planctomycetia; order Gemmatales; family Gemmataceae; genus JBGSSZ01. The sequence continues at coordinate 7,137 of JBGSSZ010000641.1, read as the reverse complement.
GCTAAAGCCCTGACGGCAATCGAAGCCCTGGCACGCACACTGGTGACTGAGGCCACTGTGATCCGTGGTGGCCAACGCTTGCGACTGCCCGCGGAGGACCTGGTACCGGGCGATGTGGTCGTGCTGCAGTCGGGGGACAAGGTCCCGGCCGACCTGCGGTTGATCCGTTCCCGCGACCTGCGCATCGCCGAGGCTGTGCTGACCGGTGAGTCGATCCCCTCTGAGAAGCGACCGGAGCCGCTTCGGGCCGAAACTCCGTTAGCCGACCGGGCGAACATGGCCTACGCCACGACCCTCGTTACCTACGGCGGAGGCATCGGCATTGTCACGGCCACCGGCGACCGCACCGAGGTTGGGCGGATCTCCGGACTGATCGCGAAGGCCGACAATTTGGCTACTCCCCTCACCCGTCGGATTGCCCAGTTCAGCAAGGTGTTGCTGGTCATCATTCTGGTGTTGGCAGCTATCAATTTCGCGATTGGACTCGCCCGCGGTTTACCCGTGGCCGAGATGTTCATGGCGTCGGTGGCACTGGCAGTGGCTGCCATCCCCGAAGGCCTGCCGGCTGCCGTCACCATCGTTCTGGCGATCGGCGTCACGCGGATGGCCCGGCGGCAGGCCGTGGTGCGCAAGCTCCCGGCTGTCGAGACACTCGGCAGTACCACCGTCATCTGTTCGGACAAGACTGGCACGTTGACCCAGAATCAAATGACCGTAACGGCGATCATGGCAGGTGCAGAGTTGTTCGAAGTGACGGGCGTCGGCTACGCCCCCGTTGGGATCGTCCACGGCCCGACACCCGGCGGATCGGCACTGTCATCCAGCGACCTTCACGGCCGGGTGGCATTGCTCGAATGCCTTCGCGCCGGGTTGCTCTGCAACGACGCAGTACTCATTCGAACCGGCGACGAATGGAACATCCACGGTGATCCGACCGAAGGCGCGTTGGTGGTCGCCGCCGCGAAGGCCAATCTCGAGGGAGCGATCCTCCGAGAGGAGTGGCCACGGATCGACACCATCCCCTTCGAGTCCGACTACCAGTACATGGCCACGTTGCACGACCGCGGTGCGGAGCTTTCGCGCGTGGTGTACGTCAAGGGATCGGTGGAGGCGATCCTGCGGCGGTGTGAATGTGCGCTCGATCCGTCCGGGCATTCCACCGCCCTGTCGCCGAGCTTGGTCCACGCTGCCATTGCCGAGTTGGCCGGACGCGGTCTTCGAGTGCTGGCGCTCGCTTACAAGGTCGTTCCTGCTGGCTCTGTCGCGATCACACACGACGACACGGCATCGGGATTGGCGTTTCTCGGTCTCCAGGCCATGATCGATCCGCCGCGAACGGAGGCCATTGCCGCGGTTCGTGCGTGTCAGGTGGCCGGCATCGCCGTGAAAATGATCACCGGCGATCACGCGCTGACGGCAGTGGCGGTCGCCCGTCAACTCGGCCTGAACGGTGCGGCGGGTGGTCTGGCCGTTCTGACAGGTCAGGAATTGGCCGCGTGCCCCGATGCCGATCTGCCCGAGCTCGCCGACCGGACTGCGGTGTTCGCACGGGTCGCACCGGAGCAGAAACTGCGCTTGGTGAAAGCTCTCCAGGCCACAGGACATGTCGTCGCCATGACCGGGGACGGGGTGAACGACGCTCCAGCGCTGAAGCAGGCGGACATCGGAGTGGCGATGGGGCGTGGCGGCACCGACGTGGCCCGCGAATCAGCCGACATGGTGCTGACCGACGACAACTTCGCCACAATCGCAGCCGCGGTCGAAGAAGGCCGGGGCGTATTCGATAACCTGACCAAGTTCATTGTCTGGACCCTGCCGACCAACCTCGGCGAGGGCTTCGTCGTGCTTCTCGCGGTGCTGCTCGGCACCACTTTGCCTATGGCCCCGGTCCAGATCCTCTGGATCAACATGGCAACCGCGGTCATGCTCGGCCTGATGCTGGCGTTCGAGCCGAAGGAAGCCGGGATCATGGCCCGCCCGCCTCGGGACCCATATGCCCGGCTCCTGAGCGTGCCGCTGATGATGCGGATCGGCCTGTTCAGTTTGCTCCTTTTGACCGGTGCCTTCGGCATGTTCGAGTGGACGCTCAACCGAACTGACAGTTCACTCGCCGAGGCCCGCACGGTCGCTGTCAACGTGTTCGTGTTCGGGGAAATCTTCTACCTGTTCAACTGCCGCTCTCTCACCCGGTCGATATTCCGCATCGGGCTCTTCACCAATCCGCCAGCAATCGGCGGTGCGCTCGGCATGGTGCTCCTGCAGTTGACATTTACCTACGCCCCGCCAATGAACCGCTTGTTCGGCACGGCCCCGATCGATGGGATGGCCTGGGCGGCGATCCTCATGTTTGGACTGACGGTGTTCCTGATCGTCGAAGTCGAGAAGCGGCTCGTGGGTCACGTGCTGCAAGGGGCGTCAGCCCGCAAGCCCTCATACCAGCACGTCCCGAACCTGAGCACCACAAGATGATTCGCTAAGCTGCTGCCACTGGTTCTGCGGTCGGGAACCAATGACGGGTCCGATTGCAGGCCGCACAGAGTGTGAGCATGACGGGCACTTCTACGAGCACGCCGACGACCGTGGCGAGGGCCGCACCCGAACTCGGGCCGTACAGCGCGATGGCCGTGGCGACAGCGAGCTCAAAGAAATTGCTCGCACCCACCAGTGATCCGGGAGCAGCCACGGCATAGGGCACATGAAAGAGCTTCATCAATGAGTATCCCAGGCCCCAAATGAGATACACCTGAAGAATCAGCGGGATCGCAATCAGCAGCACATGAAGCGGCTGAGCGATGATGCTGTCCGCCTGGAATGCGAAAATAAACACGAGCGTCGCCAGCAGTGCCGCGACGGTCACCGGTTGAAGTTTGGGAAGGAAGGTACGGTTGAACCAGTCGAGCCCTCGCCTGCGGATCAGGAGCACACGCAAGATCCAACCAATGGACAGTGGCACGACGATGAAAATCAGCACTGAGTAGGCCAATACCGCAAACGGAACAGCCAACCCAGCCACCCCCACAAGAATTGCAACGATCGGACCAAAGAGCAGCAGCATGATGAGATCGTTCACCGCGACCTGCATGAGCGTGTAGCCCGCGTCTCCGTCGGTGAGGTAGCTCCAGACAAAGACCATCGCGGTACACGGAGCGGCCCCGAGGATGATGACACCGGCTAAATATTGCGTGGCCAACTCCTGCCCGATCAGCGGCAGAAATAGTTGCTGAAAGAAAAGCCAGCCCAGGGCGAACATCGTGAACGGCTTGATGGCCCAGTTGACAATGATGGTGATCGCGAGCCCTTTCGGTTTGCGGGCGGCACCGAGAACCGCCGCGAAGTTGATCTTCATCATCATCGGCACGATCATGAGCCAGATGAGCACCGCGATAGGCAGGTTGATCTGGCTGCGTTCGGCAAATTCCAGGCTGCGAATGGAACTTGTGAGCTTGGGGAAGATCTGGCCCACCAGGACCCCCACGACCATACACAGGCCCACCCACACAGTGAGGTAGCGGTCGAACAGGTTCATACGTTTCGGTGCGGGTGTGATAGCTGCCGGCTCACTCATGTCGGGCTCCATCGCGATGCAAGCTGACGAGGAGTTCTTTCACCTTGTCCTCGATCATGTCCCGTATCTTGCGAAACTCCTCGTCGGGAAGCTCCTTGGGATCAGGGATGTTCCAGTCCTCGCGGCGGTCAGCCTGGACCAGCGGGCAGTAATCGCCGCAACCCATCGTGACGGCCACAGTGATGTTCGTGCCGTTGAAGGGCTCGAGTGAATTCGAACCATGGGCGGAGAGGTCGTAGTCTTTCTCCGCCATGAATTGGATGGCTCGTGGATTCACCTTGCCAGAGGGCCGCGAACCGGCGGAATGAGCGTCGATCGCATCGCCCCCATGGATCCGCGCGAACGCCTCAGCCATTTGACTGCGATTGCTATTTTCAATGCACACAAACAAGACTGATGGCCTACTCACAATCACAACCCCAAAAATACAATCATATGTAGGTGCCGGGCAGCATGACTGTTTGAGGGATCTCGACAGTGATGTAAAATCCGAGTTGCTCGTCGGCGAGGGTCACGGCCCGTCCTCGGTTGCGACCGCCTGGGATCTGAACCTTCTCCGCCGCCGGAACGCCTGGCCCGCATACGAACCGACGATCTGCTTCTCCGGACCGCCGGTCTTACGGTCGATCAGATCGGGGATGTACGGCATCTTCGCGGTTTCATTCAGCCGCACCAGCTTCGCTTCGAGCACACCAGCCGTAATCAGATTATGGACCCAGGAGCTTCACAGCACGTGCTCGTATGGCTGCGTTCTTTGACTTTCTCAGTGCTTGGATCGTGACAGTGTCAACCGCGTCTGGTTTGAGGTGTCCTGCTTCCACAGCGTTGAGGAGGGCTGTTACACGGGGATTCGTGCGAAGCAGGCCCTCCAAGGCGAGAGCACGATTGGCTCCCGACAGATGTTCGAGTGCCGTGATCAGCACGGCTGTTGCCGCGGGGTCGTCAACATCGACAAGTCCGCTCACGGCGCCCATCTGCAATTCGTTTGGTGTTCCCTTTGCGAGATATTTTTGGAGCTGTTTGCCGCTCGCTTGCCAGCCGAGCAGAGGGATCATCCGGAGCGCGTCGTAGCGGGTACCCTGAGGCACGGCAGCATCGTCAGCCATGGCGGCTGCCGCACTGAGTGCGAGGGTCCATCGTTTCGCGAGGACCTTGCCGGCGACCTCCTGCAAACGCAGGCCCGGTGCGACGCCGGTCTGGCTCAGTCCATTGATCACGCCGCCGCCAAGGACGACAGCCTGCCAGTCATGGAGCCGCTCACCGGGTTGTGGCAGAGACGCCGAGAGGATGGCGCGAAGCTCTTTGGGCTTGTTGCGTTTTCCCGCGGCGATCGCCACCCGCCACAACCAGGGAATGCGGCGGTACTCCTCCTGGCCCGGCACGAGCCCGGCAGCCATTGCAGCGATGATCGCAGCCGACTTGTCGGGGTGCCGTGCAATCAGGGCTTCGCGGTGAGCCGACTTCTGCGTGTCGTCAAGCAGGTACTTCGCGATCAGGACCGGATCATTGGTCGTGGGCAAGCGGGCACTGCCAAGATAAGTGATCAGGTCCGCCATCGCCGCGGGCGAAATATCTTTCTCCAGCCCCTCCGGCATCAGCGACCGGCTCGTCGACTTCAACGAATCCAAATCGGTGCGGAGCAGCACGACGTCCTTGCCATCGGCTTGTCGCAGCGTGACAGCACCCGCGGCCTCCGCAGCAAGCAGTCCCGCGATCGTGCGGCCATCTGCCGTGCTCGCACGATACTCCAGATAACGGTTGTCCAGATTGCGGTTCGGATCCAGGATCTCCGCAAGCAGATACTCCGCTGTTTTGTTTGCAAGCGCAGCCAGGTCTGGCCCGACCGCGTGGCCCTGACCATCGATCTGATGACATGCCGCGCAGGTCTTCAGATAGACCGCCCTGCCATTCACTGCGTCGCCACTCTTGGGCATGCTCTTGCGATAGGCCTCGATCACCTGAGCGCGATCCGCGCTCACCGCCCTGGCAAAGACAGTCTCAGCCTGCTTGCGGATGGTGGCATTCGGATGTGTGAGTAGTGTCTGCCGGTCCCGAGCCGCTAAAGCCGAGGCCGGGACCTTGCCGTCCTCAATGGCGGTGAGCAGTTTCTGCATCCATGCCTCGCGTTTCAGCATCACGTCCACGACTCGACCCTGAAGCAACGGCGAATAGCTCGGCCACGGCGCGAGCAGGAGTGAAGGCACCTGAACATCGTCGAGCCGTCCGAGGGCCGTGATCGCCGCGACCTGCAGCGGCCCCGGCGTCTGTGGCACGAGCAGCGCGCCGAGGTCCTTGAGTCCGAGTAGCGGCACCGCCGACGCCCGCAATTCGAGAGCGGCCTTGTCGTCGAAAGCAGTCGTTCGTGCTGCCGTGAGCATCGTCGTCACCGCCGCGGGCCGGTCCTTGCCCTTTGCGAATTGCAAATACTTCCCAAGTGCCGCGTACTGCCAGGCTCGATGCTGGCCATTGTCCGAAAGAGTCACGAGTGAAAGCAAAGTCATGAGCGAGGCATCATCCTGGCAGCCGATTGCGGTGGCGATGAGATTCGGCAACAGCGGCGTCGCAGCGATCTCGTGGAGTTCCGGCCGGGCGACAAACTCCGCCAGATTGCCACGATGCAGACTGCTCAGCACAGCCGCTTGCAGGTAAGGGTCATCGCGTTTCATTGCGACCAAAACGGCTAGACCCTTCCCAGCCAGCGGATCTTTCCAAGCCGCCAAGCTGTGAGCCACCTGGAGCCGGACCTGGGCATTGTGGTCCAGAAGCAGCGCCACGAGGCCTTGCCCCACAGTGTCGTTGAGAAACGGCTCGGACAACCGGGCCGCATGCCGCCGCACGCCTGGCGAAGCATCCTTGAACGAATCAGAGACGACGTCCGCGGTCAGCCCTCCGAGGCGGTCGAGCGTGACCAAGGCATGCAATCGTGCTTCGGGGCGGGCGGACTGTTTGAGGAGTTTTCTGAGAGGATCGATAGCAGCTTTGTCGCCGGACCAGGCGAGAAGTTCCGTCGCCATGTCACGCTGCCAGCCATTGGGAGAATCGAGTGTGGCCACAAGTCCGGCAGTGTCGAGCGTGTCGAGCCGCGGCCAGGTGCGGAGTTGCTCGCCGGTGCCTCGCACGCGGTAGATGCGACCGAGGCCCGCACCGGCGCGGACATCCACCGTGGCCAGATCAGCGGCGGGAATCCAGCGCGGATGCTCGATCACGAAGCGGTACATGTCCGCGATCCAGAGTGCGCCGTCAGGTCCGGTGATGACCTGCACTGGGCGGAACCAGGGATCGCTGGAAGTCAGAAACTCGCGGTCACTCTCACTCACGGCTCGCGTGCCTTTGAACGACGAACCCTTCGGCGAGAGAATGCGGCGATGCACCAGCAGGTTGACCGGTTCGCAGGTAAACGTATTGCCCGAGACATCGAGTCCCAGGTGGTCGTCACGGTAGATGCCGAGGCCGCAGGCGCCCGTGGGCCGCCCGGCGGGGCCGGAGAGTTGGAACAACTGCGGCGTCCGCTGCGGGAAGAGCCGCGTGTCTGCCATCAGGTGCACCAACGGCGACGGCGGGGCCACGTGCGG
>JBGSSZ010000611.1:0-1886 GCA_041736785.1 Limnoglobus sp. | reverse complement strand
ACGCCGACGATCGCGGCCGCCGCAAGGATCTCGCACCCGAGACACTGCTGCGGCTCGACGAACGCATCGCGGCCATCGTCGAAGAACAGCGACTCCGCGCCGCCGCGATCCTCGCTGAGCATCGCAGCCTGATCGAGACGCTTCGCGATCTGCTGCTCGAGAAGAAGACGATCGACCGCGCCGCGATCGCGGCTCTGAAGGGAGCGTAGACCATGGCTCAACTCCTCATCGCCCTGCGTCGCGACGCCATCACGGGCAAGCAGAACATCATTGTGAAGCTCGACAGCGACGCCGACGCGCTGCCGATCGAGCATGAGCAGCTTCACCGCACGCTCGTGGAGAAACTCGTGGGTCAGGGGCTGGATGCGGAGATGCTGGGTGACGTGGTGATCGAGCGGGAGTCGGTGCGGACGCCGATTGCGGATGCGGATGCCGCGGCTGAGGCCGCCAAGTCGAAGGCAGCCCGCTGAATGATTCTGCAATTCCCCAGCCACGAGACGCTTCGCTTCGCCATGATGAGCGGCCTGATCCCGGCCAAGGTGATGCAGGGTCCCGTGAGTGCGGATGATGCCCTGCGACTGGAGTTTGCGTTCCGCTCGACGAAGAGTTTTCGCGAACAACTGGCTGCCATCGGCGTCGTGAGCACCGATGGGCCCCTTGCGGGAGTCATCCGTCAATACGCGCATTGGTTCGTGCTTCTGCCGCTGGAAGTGACCGCTCTACCGGAACCGGCCGCGGATCGGGTGGTGATCTTTGTGCTGCCGTCGCAGAAGACTTTGCCGTCGCTGGTACAGGAGATGCTGCGGCTGGGCAATGACCGCCAGAGCATTGCCCGACTTGCTGATGGCCGCGTGCTGCTGCGTGTGATCGCACCGCCGTACTTTACACTGTTGCGGGCACTGGAATCGGTCGAGGCGCTGGCCGCTTATTTTGAAGCCGCGCCGCAGGTGTGGATCGCAGCGGGTTACTCGCATCCGCTGGCACGGAGCATAACGGTGCCCGATGCTTCGATGGTGCTGCTGGCTCCGCCGGACGTGTGGGAGTTGCTAGCGGAGCCATTGTGGCAACCCTTGTATGACGTACTCGATTTCAAGATCGACGCTGCCGAGCGGCTGGGCCCGCCGGCGGAACCGGTCCAATCGATGACGATCCCGCTGCGGCTGGCACCGGGCTCGAGCGATGTCCCCGCGACGCTCTGGGTGATCGACGCTGGTGGTGATCAAACACTACAGCACTTCGTAGAGGAGAGCCCGACGCGGCTGATCGAGCAGCTAGCTTTTGCCCTCGCGACAGATGGCACTGTGCTCCTGCGCAGCCGTGGCCGCGAGTCGCCGATTCTGGAGTTGCCTGGCGCCGTGGACTACTGCGTCGCGCAGCGTCTGCCGAATCTTTTTGTGCCGAGGGGCTGGCGGCTGCAGCCACCGATCCGGCGCGACATCGTCGCTCGGTTGCTCGCGGACGATCCCGATTGGATGGTCTGGCTGCAATCGAGCGAGTCGGGTTCGTTTACGCCCCGGAGCATTGAAGAGAGTGCGTTCCGACCGCTCGTCGACTGGGTGGACTACGTCATCGAGCGTGAGAAAGTGAATCTTGCATCCTGGATGGACGAGGCGATTTTCGACTTTGATTCGTTCGTGGTTGCCGATGTCGCGGGAGCGAAACGGGCCCCTGCGACGGCAGCGCTATCCGGCGCGTCGGTGCGGCCGCCTCTGCCGCCGATTGTTCGCGAGACACCCGCTGTGCCCGTGGTGGTGGAGGTCGCGCCGCTGCCGCCGGTGAGTGTGGAGCCCAGCATACCGAGCCAATGGCACATCCGCTGCGATGCTTTGGAGAAGGAGTTTCTGGCCGTTGAAGGCGAGCTCGACGCCCCGGCTCGCCAGCGGCTC
>JBGSSZ010000559.1:0-6557 GCA_041736785.1 Limnoglobus sp. | reverse complement strand
CGCTCGCTCCCGACGGTGGCGGCGGCGGCGGGGGAGGCGGCACGGTCGTGACCTGCCAGCCGATGTCTGCAAGAATGGCCCAATCGACAGGAGTGACGATCCGCTCGGTGCCCGCAGGGATCGACGGCACCATGATCGAGGTCTGTCCGCCTGAGGTGACGCTGAACGCAGTGTGATCCCCTTCGACGAGCGGGACCGGGCTGCCGTAGCTGGCGATGGCATTCGGGCCGATGAAGTTACTGCCGCTGACGAAGCGGGTGAACGAAGGGACGCTGCCGAGTCCATAGCCGAGCAGGTGCAGGAGTTCGTGGAGCGCGACGCTTTCGAAGTCGGTCTGATTGCCGACAGGCGCATTGGCGTCGAAGTTCCAGTTGGTGGCAGCATCGAAGCCGATGAATCCGCCCCAGGGGGCGTAGTCGGTGGGCATGCTCTGGAGTGCGCCGAGCTGTCCGCGGCCCCGGATGATGCCTGGCCAGGCGTCGCCGACGTTGAAGGGGCCGGTGCTGAACCCCCCGCCCGCAGCGACACCGATGGTCGAGCCGGGCAATGCACCCGCAGCGACGTAGATCACGATCTCACCCGCGGCGATCGTCGGATTCGGAATCGCGATGGGTGTGTTCGTGATGGTATTGTTCGTCGTGGCAGTCCAGGTACGGCTGAGTGCCGCGTTGGGAACGATCGCCCCGAGCGTGTCGGTGAGCCGCGACTCGATGACGGTCGCAGCCCGCTCCAGTGCGTCACGCCGCTCGGATGTGTTGAAGAAGGCCGAGGTATCGAAGCTGTAGTCGAAGCGGATGTTGACAGCCGGGCAGTCGCGAGATTCGAGTTGGATCGGGCATAGCGCGGTGCGTGTCATCAATCCCGATCCTTGTTCTTCGGAAGGGCAGGTTCCGCCTGCTCAGCGTGATATTGTAGCCTGCAATCCACTCCACCGTTGACGAAGACGGCACGCCGCCTGTCGCGTATCGCGGCACACGGTACAATTCTTCCCTCATGCTCATCGTGATTGCTGCCACAGGCGTATTGCATTACGCCGGCTTGATCGCGGCATGCACGGCGGTCCAGACGTCAGCGATCACTTTCTGAGCCGTCGCCTGGATCAGGCCCTTAGGCACGAGCTTGAGCAAGCCCGTGAGCGCGGTGATCTCGCCCGTCCAGTTCACGAAGGAACCGGAGTCGGCGGGCTCGAATTTGAGCGTCGCGACCACTGTGCTCGACGCGCCGACGCCTTTGCCCACGATCTGATAGAGGCCCTGTCCGGGGGTGCGCTCGGTCACGGTCAGCGTCGTCTCGATGCTGCCGCTGAGGAAGGAGAGCTTGGGCCGCAGCTTCCAGACACCACGATCCGGCGTGGCTTCCACCACATCCGAATCGGGCATGCTGTTGACCAGAAAGCCGGCATCGGTGAGCTTCGCGTAGAGTGCGTCGACCGGTACGGGGAATGTTTCGCTGCCCTGGAACTGAATCATGGTGGTCTCCTCGGGATCATTATATTGGAGCGTGGAAATTGTGAGTGTTGGAAGTGGTTGAAGAAATTGCAGCCGCATTGAGTCAAAACATTTACAATTCCCGTCACGACCCCGGAGCGTTCCATGGTGCTGCTCTTGCTGACGCTGGCTGCCGAACCGGCGAAGGATGACTCGCTCGATTTCTTCAAACCGACCGGACCGGTGCTGACGCTCCGTGTCGAGGTGGACAAAGAGAATCTGGACCGGCTGAAGAAGCAACCGCGGGACAAGCGTGAATACGTGCACGCCGATATCCGCTGGAATGACAAAGCCGTCAAGAACGTCGGTATCCATCTGAAAGGTGCCGCCGGCAGTTTCCGCGAGTGGGGTGACCGCCCCGCGCTCACCATCAACACGGACAAGTTTCGCAAGAATCAGACCTTCTTCGGCATGGACAAATGGCACCTGAACAATTCCGTGCAGGACGACACCTATCTCAATGAACTGATCACAGGAGAGATTTTCCGTGCCGCTGGCGTGCCCACGGGGCGTGCCACGCATGCGTTTGTCGTGCTCAACGACCGCAAGGTCGGGCTCTATGTGCTCAAAGAAGGGTACGACCCCGCCTTCCTCGGTCGCTACTTCAAGAACGTCAACGGCAGCCTCTATGACGGCAACTTTCTCAACGACATCTACGAGAACCCGCTGCTGAAGAGCGGCGACGGAGACCCCAAAGCGCTCAAGGCGCTCGTCGACGCCGCGAATACCAAAGATCACAAAGAGCGGATGCAGAAGCTTGACAAGATCCTCGATCTCGACAAGTTTTTCGCAATGTGGGCCGTCGAAGTGATGTGCTGCGACTGGGACGGCTACACGCGTAACAAGAACAACTACCGCTTCTACTACGACAACCTCGCGGGCAAGTTCACCTTCTTCGCCCACGGCAAGGATCAGATGTTTCAGAATACCAACGACGGGCTGATCACGGGCTGGACGGGTCTGCTCGCGAAGAAAATCTGGAGCACGGAAGAGGGTCGCAAGAGATACATCGCCAAGGTCAAAGAGGTGTTGGAGAAGCACATGAAGCTTGCCGATCTCAACCGCAAAATCGATGACTATGCCCTGCGGTTGCGGGAGCCGATGAATCAGTACCAGAAAGGCTGGGGCGATCAGTACGTCAAGAATCAGGTCCAGGGCTACAAGGACCGCGTCAAAGCCCGTGTGGAATTTCTGACGCGGGAGGTTCCGAAGCTGAAACCGTGAGGTCGCTTACGCCGTGGCTTCGAAGGCTTCGATGAAGTCGTCGAGTCCGACAGCGATGTCCCAGCCGTCGCCGGCGGCGGTCTTCTCGGCCAGCAGCACGTCGCCGCCTTTGATCTGCAGGTCGAGCTGTTGCGGGCCGGCAGGGTTCTCAACTGTGCCATCGAGGGTCATGAGGTGGCCCGGCGGCTTGCCCAGCACTTCGTCGATCGCCTGCCGCGAGACGACGATCTTGCCGCGGTCCGGGTCCGTCGTGTCGTGAATATGGACGAGCACGCCACCTTCAGCGGCTTGCAGATCGAGCAGACGATCAGCACCAGACGACTGCGAAACACCGTAGATTGGCATGAGAACCCTTTTCCGTAGGCACGAAGAACAGACAGTCCGCCATTCTACGAGATGCACCGCCGATTGCGCTCACATCGTGTGAGCAACTTTTTAGATTCGGGCACGTGCCGAGCCAGGGGCTGCCGATTGCCCATCTGTGGTCAGTGTTTGCCGACGACAATTGAGCCGGGGGAGGATACGATTGGCGTGTGGAGTCCGCGAGCATCGCCTGCACCTGTGAAGTAAAATCATGAACAAGACAATCCTGTGCATCATCCCACTCTTGCTGGCAGTCGTGTCGTGCCAGTCGGATTCGGCTTCTTCGGCGAAGCCCGCACCGCCACCGGTGGCACAGAAGCCGGTCCCCGCGCCGGCGAAGAGTTTCGCGGATGCGGGCGGCGGGACGAAGATCACAGTGCCGCCCGCGAAGACTGTCGAAGCCATCGGAGGAGGTGTCCGTGTTGAGCCGATGGATCCGGAGGTGATTCCGCCCGCGCCGCCGGAAGTGAAACCGGAGCCGCCACCGCTGCCGTTGCCCGCAGCTCCGAAAGTGGACGCAATGAGCACGCATACTGCGCTGCTGCCGGATGAGACGCTGATTCTGGAGACGAAGCCCGACGGCTCGAAGCGGTTGCTGGTGCAATGCGAAGTCTGCCTCCGCGAGGGGCCGCTGGAGCTGTTTCTCTGCAAGACGCAGTCGAAGGAGCACGAGTCGGTACTGCGGACTGCGGTGGAGGCGAAGTTTTTGCATGCCGCTCTGGAAAGCTGCGGTGCGAAGCCGGGGGCGCCGGTGCAGTTCGTCAATCCGAAGACCGAGCAACCGGAGTACAAGTCCGCGAGCGGCTCGAAGATCGCCGTGAGCGTGTACTTCACGCGGGATGGCAAACCGGTGACCGAACGGGCTCAGGAGTGGATCGAGGACATCCGCACCAAGAAGCCGATGGAGGCGGAGTTTGTTTTTGCGGGCAGCCGTCTGGTCGCCAATTCGGACAAGCCGAACGAACCCAAAGTCTACACCGCCGATTTGGGCGACGTGATCAGCGTGTCGAACAAGCGTGACTCGATGCTCGATCTGCCGATCCGGAGCACGGATGCCGACGTCGATCTTCTCTTCGCTGTCCGCACGGAGAAAGTGCCGCCGCTCGGCTCGAAGGTCTGGATGATTCTTGAGCCGATGGACGTGAAAAAGAAGTGATCGCGTGGCGGGTGAAAATTCTACATGCCGCCTTCGCGAGTGCTGGAGAATCGGACAGTTCGAGCCCGTTTTCCGCCTTGGATTCCAGTGCATTCATCGAACCCGTCCCGGCTCGCGTCGTACTCTCATCCATCACCATGTGAGAGTCGCGATGTTGAAGCCCAGACTGACACTGACGCTGCTTGAGGATCGGGCGGTGCCCGCGGATGCGTCGTTTGCCGTGATCAATTCCTGGAGCGGCGGGCTGCAGGGGGAGATCGCGATCACCAACCCCGACGGCCCCGCAGTCAACGGCTGGCAACTCTCCTTCGACTACGATGGCAACGTCAGTCAGGTCTGGAACGCCAGCCTCGTCAGCCATGTCGGCACGCGCTACACCTTCGCCGACGCCGGCTGGAATGCCTCGATCCCGGTCAACGGCCAGACGGCATTCGGCTTCATCAGCACGCCCTCGACGACGCCGACGAACTATGAGTTCAACGGTGTATCGCCACCGCCGCCACCTGTCGTTGTGCCGCCGACGCCGACCCCCACCACTGCGGGCTATCTCCACACGCTCGGCAATAAGATCGTCGACAGCGTGGGGCAGAACGTCAAGCTCGCCGGCGTGAACTGGTTCGGACTCGAAAGCGACACCTTCGCTCCACATGGGCTCTGGGCCCGCGGCTACAAGAGCATGATGGACCAGATGAAGCAACTCGGCTTCAATACTATCCGGCTCCCTTTCAGCAGTCAGGCTCTCGAGCCCGCTAGCATGGCCAACGGCATCGACTTCTCCAAGAACCCCGACCTGCAGGGGCTCAACGGTCTGCAGGTCATGGACAAGATCGTCGACTATGCCGGGCAGATCGGCATGCGGATCTTCCTCGATCATCACCGCAGCGCTGCCGGGGCGGGGGCCGACAGCGGCTTGTGGTACGAGGGTGCCTACACCGACGCCCGCTTTCAGAGCGACTGGGCCATGCTCGCAGCACGCTATCTGGGCCAGACCGCGGTGATCGGCGGCGACCTGCACAACGAACCGCACGGAGCCGCGACCTGGGGTAGCAATAATCTCGCGACCGACTGGCGGCTCGCGGCCGAACGCGCCGGCAACGCCATCCTTGCCGCGAATCCCAACTGGCTGATCATCGTCGAAGGCGTCGAGAATGGGACGAGCGGCAGCACCTGGTGGGGTGGCAATCTCTCCGCCGCGGGGCAGTTCCCCGTGCGATTGAATGTCGCCGATCGTCTTGTCTACTCACCGCACGACTACCCCGCCAGCGTCTATCCGCAGTCGTGGTTCAGCGACGCGAACTATCCGAACAATCTCCCCGCTGTCTGGGATGCCAACTGGGGCTATCTCTTCAAGACCGGCACGGCACCTGTGCTCCTCGGCGAGTTCGGCACCAACTACGACACTGCGTCCGATCAGGTCTGGCTCGACCGTCTCACCCGCTACATCGGCGGTGATTTCGATCTCAACGGCACTAGCGACCTCGCACCGGGGCAACTCGGCCTGAGTTGGACTTTCTGGAGTTGGAACCCGAACAGCGGCGACACCGGCGGCATCCTGAACAACGACTGGCAGACAGTCCGCACGGACAAGCTTGAGAAACTGCAATCGATTATGGCCCCGGTAGCCACGCCGACGGTGGTCACCGTCAACGGCGGCTCGCAGCGATCGCGGGTAACCAGCCTGACGCTCGATTTTGCCATACCCGTGGATGCCGCATCGCTCACGGCACCGGGTGCGATCGCACTCACCAGCGGCTCGACCGTAGTGCAGACCGGCTCGACGGGTGCCGCGGGTCGTGTCACGCTTTCACCAGCCACCGGGATGGTCACGAGTATCACGCTCACGTTTAGCAACGCCAACGGCGACCCCGTCAGTGCCGGTGTCGAATACGGCTCGCTCAGCGATGGCCGCTGGACGCTGACCATTCCCAGTCTGAGCCACAGTAGCAGTCTGCACCGGCTCTTCGGCGACATCAACGGTGACGGCACAGTGGATGGACCCAACGACTTTGCCGCGATTGGTGCCGTCTTTGGAAAGACGATCGTGGACTCGCCGTTCGACTTCAACAACGACGGCCTGATCGACGGGCCCAATGACTTCGCTGCGTTCGGAGCCCGCTTCGGCAAGACCGACTGACGCCAGTCTCGCCTGTACAATTCGGGTATGGACGACTTCACCAGCGAAGACCTTTTCGATGCCGTGGACCGCACGGTGAACGATCTGCTCGATCGCAGCTTCATCACCGGGCCGCCGGTGGATGCACTTGAGGTGTTGCGGAGTCAGTTTGGATTCCGCGTTGATTACGACGTACCACACGACGCCCGGCAGT
>JBGSSZ010000510.1:0-21292 GCA_041736785.1 Limnoglobus sp. | reverse complement strand
GCGGCGGCCGCGGTCGACCAGCAGCGTGTGAAAGCCAGGATCGAGAACGGTCAGGCTCACGCAAACGCCTTCAAGATAAATCCACTTTCGCTGAGCTTTGCACGGACTTTGACCGCGAATTCGACGGCGGTCGGTGAGTCGCCGTGGAGGCAGAGAGTCCGCACACCGCGATCCTGCACCAGCGAGATCGCCTGCTCGACTGCCTCTTTCGGATCCTCGATCAATGCGTTTGCCTCGGTGCGTGGGATCAGCGTGCCATCGCTTTGGTAGCGACGGTCGACGAAGCCCTCTGCGACGAACGGCAGCGCCACTTTCTCCGCGGCAGTCTGGAGCACGGAGCCGGGCAGGCCGACGATGTGGAAGCTGTTCAGAAACGCGAACGCGACCAGTGGCTTGGCGTATGCCAGATCGCGGCACGCCTGATGGTAGAGAGCGCCGTGCGGCTTGAGATATTGCAACTGCACGCGGCACAACCGTGTGAGTGCGTTCAAGGCACCGACCTGATGAAAGACCATCGTGGCGACCTGCCGCTCGGTCATCGCGATCTCGCGGCGGCCAAGGTGCTCGCGGTCCGCATAACCGGGATGAGCCCCGACCACGACCCCCGCCGCTGCGGCGAGTTCGAGCGTTTCCCGCACGGTGTCGGGATCGGCCGCGTGAAAGCCGCAGTTCACATTCGCCGACGTAATGATCTTCAGCAGTTCGGCGTCGCTGCCTGCGCCTTCTCCAAGATCTGCGTTCAGATCGATCAGCATGGCGCACCCTGGCCCGGCGTGCAGCACAACAGCGACAGTGGTCCTTCAGGAAGAATCGTCTCGACGTGGACCGAAGCGGGAATCAGGAATGCGTCGCCCGTGCGGATCGTTTCACCGTCAAGTGTCCCCTGACCCGCCTCGACGACGACAATGCGGCAGCGACCGTTTGTTCGACCAATCGGGAAGGGGCGAGTGACGGTGACGCGGTCGAGGCTGAAATAATTGCACGCCACAAGGTGCTCGATCTCGCCATCCCGCTCGGGCACAACTGGCAGGCACGGTCCTTTGCTGAAGTCGCTGCAGGCGAGGCCGTCGTCGATGTGCATCACTCGCGGCATGCCTGTCTTCGCATCAACGCGGTCCCAATCGTAGAGCCGATAGGTGATGTCGGAGGTCTGCTGCACTTCAAAGAGCATCATGTCGGTGCCGATGGCGTGGACGGTCCCCGCGGTCAGGAACAGGCAATCGCCCGGCTTGGGCACAAACTGATGCAGTGTACCGGGCACGCTCCCGGATCGCATCGCACTGCGGAACTTCGCTTCGGTCATGCCCGGCTGAAAGCCCGCATAGATGCGGCTCGTGGCAGGATCTGTATCGAGCACCACCCAGGCTTCTGTCTTCCCCGCGGCTCTCGGATCTTTCGCCCGAGCCTGCTCATCGGTCGGATGCACCTGCACGGAGAGTTCCTGCATTGCGTCGATGTACTTCAGCAACAGGGGGAATCGACCATCGATCGGTTTCACGTCGCCGAGCAGCGCGCAACCGTATTCGATCATGAGTTCACGGAGCGTTGCACCTGCCAACGGTCCGTTGGCGACGTGGCTGGCGCTGCCGTCGACGTCGGAGATCACCCAGGCCTCGCCGGTGGCGTCCGTGCTGGCGGGCTGCCCCAGCCAGGGGCGAAGCCGGGTGCCACCCCAGAGATTGGTCTTGAAGATCGGCTCGAAACGCAGCGGATAGAGGGAGACTGGCATCGTGCTCACTATTGTGCAAGCTGGGTGGGGGAAATGGAAGCGGCCCCCGACGATGTCGGGAGCCGCTTGGAGTTTGCTCAGTTGCTTACAGCGTGACACCGAAGCGGCTGCCGAATTCAGCGAAGTCCACAGTACCGTCGATGGTGCCGTCGTTGTTGAAGTCGAAGGGGCTGACACCGACGCCGGGCGAGGTGCCGAAGACGTTACCGAAATCGGCGAAGTCCGGGTTGCCGCTGACGGTGCCGTCGTTGTTGATGTCACCGAACAGACGGCGGAGCGTCACATCACTCGGGCCATTCGGGCTGGTGAACGCTGCGGGAACCACGGCCAGCTGCCAGCGACCGTCTGCGAGCGAACCGAAGTTCACGCCAGTCGTGTTCAGTGCGCCGTTAAAGGTGAGCGTGAGGCTGGAGACGCTGCCCGCCGCAGGCGACACAATCAAGCCATTGGTGACATCGACCACCGTGCCGATTGCCGGCCCGGCATACTGCGTGAAGCTTATCGCCCCGGCGGCCTGGAACTGTGCCGCGTCGACCGCGCTTCCAAAGTTCACAGTCACCGTCGTGAGCCGCGAACGCTGCACGTCGCCGTTGTTCACGGTGAAGTTGTCGACCACTGGTGCCGCGGAGCCTGGCAGTTGCACCACGCCGCGGAAGGCCTTGCGGGTGCCGATGGCCGTCTGTGCAATCGTGTCGAGTGTCGTCGTGCTGAACGCGGCGTTGTAGCCGGCTGTGTCAGTGATGCTCCAGACGGTGCCGCCACCGGTGTTGGTCCCGCCGGCACCATTGGTGATCAGCAGCTTGACAGACGTGCCGTCAGTCGTGCCCTGCATCCAGAGGAAAGTGCTGTCGAGATTGGTCGTCGTGCCGCTTGGCAGGATTGGACTGGACGCGTCGGGACTCGCGGGCGGAATTGGTCCGTTGCTGTTCAGCACCCAGGTGAACAGGTTCGGATCCCACGACCACTTGGTGATGGTGCCCGCGTTGAAGCTGGGGCCGTTGTCGCTGATGTAGAGTGTGTCGACGCCCGCACCGGCCGTGACTTCCACGGTCGGGCTGAGATCGGCGAGGTAGAAATCGACTGGTGCCACGGGCAGCGTGCCATCGGGCAGCACTGGGATCCCCGGGAAGGGCGTGACAGGTGTGCCAAATGTCGGCAGACCGTTGCCGATGGTTTCGAGTTTCTCACCGGAGCCGTTGGTGAACACCGCACCGTAGAGTTGGGGCGTGGTGCCGAAGATCTGCAGGCCGCTCCAGTTCAGACTGGAATTGGCGATTGGCGTTGCGCCGGAGACATAGTCTGGAATGTAGCTGACGCCGCCGGTCGAACCGGAGACGTAGATCGAGCCATCCGCCGCGACCGTGACGCCACGGAAGACACCGCTGCTGGCGACGTTGGTCAGGGCCAGCGAGGTCTCGATCTCGCGGGTGGCGAGGTTGATGCGGCCGACAACGCGGGGGATCGTGTTGGCGTCGGTGAAGGTCAGAGAGACCACGTTGGTAGGCAATGCGTTGTAGGCCGGGAAGTAGGCGTACTTGCCGTCGGGCGAGAGCGTGATCTGCCCTTCTGCCGACTGCTGCCCGCTGCCGAGGACCGGAAGGTTGGCACCCTCGGCGATCGTCGGCAGGATGATCGACTGAATCGGGCTGCTCTGGTTCAGCGTGCCGGGAAGGTATTCGTCGATGTAGATGCGGTTGCCGTTGGGCGTGAGGGTGTTGGTGCCGTCGCCGGTGCGATAGACCAGGATGTTCCCGGAGCCGAACGCATTGGCTTGGACCTTTTGAGCCACCTCGCCGGTGCTGGCTCCGAAGGTACCGGTCGGCGTATAGATCGCTGTGATATGGTTGATGCCCGGATTGAACTCACTGCCGGCCTGGGTTGCGGAAGACGTTGCGGCGAACACCGCTTTGCCGGCACCGTCAACAGGAACCGAGGTCATGTTCAGCTTGAAGCCGTTGGAGAAGAAATTGACCGTGCCGGTGGGTGTGCCGACGCCACTGCTGACGGTCGCGGTGAATGTCACAGTCTGCCCGACGGTGGGATTGGCCATGTCGGAGGCGATCGCGACCATGGTGGGATCGGCCATAGTGATCGTCTGCATCACAGTGCCAGTGCCGACGGCGAGCGTGCCGTTGCCACCGAAGTAGGCAGTCAGCGTGTTCACGCCGAGCGGCAGGCTGCTGGTCGTGAACTGAGCCTTGCCCGTGGCATCGAGTTGACCCGTGAAGAGGGCCTGACCGAGGTCGTTCATGATCGTGACATAGTCCGCCGGCGTGCCACCCGTGACCGTTGCCGTGAGCACGACGGGTGTGCCTTCGGTGGCAGATGGTGTGCCGGAGGTGATGGTGACGACACTCGGGGTCGTGCCGATCGCCTCGGGCACGAACGCAATACCGCGGAAGCCCTGCACAGCGGCAGCGGCACTGCCCGCGTCGCTCAAGTCAGCAATGCTCGACCACGACATGCCAGTCGTCGGTGTGACGTTCGCATCGCTGAGTATCAGCAGACTGGTGCTGAAGCTCACATTGTTCGGGTCGTTGAAATTATTGGCGAACTGCGTGGCATACAGGGCCGCTGTAGTGCCATCAATGCGGACGCCAGTCAGACCGCGGACATTGCCAAGATTGGCGACGACACCGATGGTCGGAGTCGACCAACCGCTGATCGTGTAGTCGGAGCGGCTCAGGCTGCGTGATGCGACATCGTCCACATAGTAGAGGCGGTCGCCGACCGTGAGCGTGTTGCTCTGGTCCATGTCGATCACAGTGAACTGATACGGCGATGTTGAGATGGCTGGGCTATTTACCGTCAGTAGCGTGTCGCTGGGGGATGCGCCGGTCAGTGCTGTCGGTAGATCCTCCGTGGCGGAGTTGTAGATGCCCGTCACCCCGGTGCCACCGCCGCCGGTGCCGTAGTAGAGTTGGCCGAGTGTGACCTCGACAGTCCGCATGTTGCTCGTCCCGAGCTTGCTCACCAGTTCACCGGGGGCGTCAGGCACTCCGGCAGCGTCAAAGTATCGGATCCCGGCATTCGACCCGGCTGTGTAAAACTCTTTCCCGTTGACCGTCGCCACACTGCGGATGTTGCCACCGCTGTATGAGCTTGTGGTCGTAGTGACGTCAATGTTGCCAGCGGCATTGATCGTTCCCAGCACGCGTGGGGTGACGTTGCTCGCGGTCGCTGGCACGTCTGTCGAACTGCCCGGTGCGGCAGCGTACGCACCGAACGTGATGCTGCGACCGTCCGCGGAAAGCGTCAGCATGCCTTCGGACGTGGAGCCGATGCTGTTGGAAACCGAGGCCGGTACCGGGTATGACTGCACCAGCACGCCGGCTGTCGTGTATTCGTCGAGATAGGCGGCAGCCGCGGCATTGCGATCGGCTCCCATCGTGCCCGAAGTGCCGTAGGTCGTCATGGCATCGCCGATGCGGTAGATCACAAGGTTGCCCGGTGTGAACGGCTGCAGGGGCACGACCGGGTTGACGGTGAGCGTGAAGGTGTCGGTGTCGAACCCTTCACTGTTGGTCGCGACGACAGCAAACGTGTACATGGTCTGCGAGACGACCGGGTCGGGGCTGAAGCTGAGCTTACCGGTGAAGGGATCGATGCTGGCGTTCACCGGGGAACCGGTCGAGCCCGAGAGGCTGAAGGTCGGTGCCGGGTTGCCTGTGGCGGCGACGGTCACAAAGCCGCTGGTGCCACCGGTGACGGTGGCGTCGAACGGGCCAGTGTTGATCGGAGCTTCGAGTGCCGCATTGACGGTGAGTGTCGCTCCGAATGGTGCCGGAGTATTGCTGTTGTTGAAGCCGCTGCCACCGAGAAAATAGGCGTTGACGCTGTTGTAAGTTCCCACGGGGACGGTACTGGACACGACGACGTAGGACCGCGTGGTAGCCGTGGTGCTGGAGCCGGCATCCGTAGCCGTTGCGAGCAGCGTACCGGTCGGGCCGCCATCGCGAAACTCCACTGTGCCAGTCGGCGTAGTCGTGCTGGTGACGGTCGCCTTGAACGTGACCGGCATCCCCGCCGTGACAGTCGTGGGATCGATGCCGTCGAACGGGAAATCCGTCATCGTGGTGGCACCCATTGTCGACGATGCCGTGATCGTGACCGCATTGATGCCGAATTCGTCTCGCGAGCCAGTGCCGCTCACGTCGTCGCTGGTCCAACGGAGGTAGAAGAAATCATTCGGTGCCAAGTTGACGCCGTTAATGGTGACGGACTTGTTGCCGACGTTGAGATAGCCGGCGGTGTCCTTGGCATCGGGGCTGACATAATCGAGAGTTGGCAAGTTGGTGAAGTTGGTGCCGTCGAGTGAGTACGAAGCGTTGAATGAGTTGCCGCGATCCTGGTCATTGTTGACGAACAGATTGTAGGAGATGACGGGATCGGCCGCGGCCGAGCCATCATTCTGCACGCGGAGCGTGTAGTCGCCCGGTGAGAAGTCGCCACTGGTCGGCTGCACGCCGAAGCTCTTGGTCGCACCCGAGCCGAAGGCGAAGATGCCGCCCGAGGTGACGGGAACTGTCGACGCTCCGCGTGCGAAGTCGCCGGTCGTCTTGGTATCACCGTAGGTCATGACACCATCGCTGAGCCCGCCGACGATCCAGAAGTTGGAATCGAGTTGACCCGGTGCCGGGGTGGGGGAGAAACCAGTTCCATCGAAGTTGGCGAACGATTCAAAGAAGGTAATCGCCGGGACCACGCGGTCTTCGAGCAGATGAACGCCGAGCGGCTTGCTGCCTTGCGTGCGACGGGCTTTGCGATTCGATCGGGAGCGGAGCGGTGCAAACCATCGGGAGGTGGTGAGGCTGAGCATGATCGGATCCTAGCGGTGATGAGAGTGAGGGCGAATCGCTTCGCACAGCCAGATTATTAACGGCTTACTCTTCCTGACACCACTTTCCCGAACACTTCACAAAACCGGCTCCACCTCCAATGTGCTTCACCTTGCAGTGACACAAGCTGCGCCAATTCACGCAAGGCATGAATGGCAATTCGCAATGATTTTAATGCAAATAACTGACATCGTACCGATGCGAGCTGTGAATGGCCGAGTGACTACGGCACGGCTTCGCCTTCGACCGAAACGCTGACCGGACCCAAGTCGGTCTGGATGGTGACGGCCCGGCTGAGCTTGCCGGGCGACTTCGCGGTGTACTTGAGCGTGATGAACTGCGTCGGAGCAGCGACGGGGAAACTCTCAACAGCGATCCCGTCCGCGTTGACGGCAGCCGGCTCCACTTTGAGAGCCTTGGCAGCGCGGACCATCACCCGCGCTTCGACGGTCTGCCCCAACTTCACCGAGCCGAAGCTGACCGTGCTGGGCGACACGCTGATTGGAGCCTGGACAATCCCGGCGACGCTTAACTGCAGCACGGGGGCAGTTGGGTCGTTGGTCTTGAAGCTCACCGTCTCCTGCAGTGTTCCAGCCGGTGCACCTTCCTTCAGCGAGACGACGACACCGAACTCCGGGTTACCCAGTCCCAGCAGCCCGGCTCGGCCTTCCTTCACCTGCACGTCGATGGGCCCCGACGGCGGAACCACGCCGGTGATCTTCCAGTCCCGCTGCTTGCCGGAATACTTCACCGTCACATTCTGAGTCGGTGTGGTCCCCGGAGCCACGATGCCGAAATTCACCTGGCCCGGGCTGAGCGTGACATCATTGCGGCTGACCGCGCTGACGCGAATGACCGCCGTGGACACATACTGCGGGCCGAATGTGATGAAGAAGCTCTGGGCGTTGGCACCATTGAACTTGGCGCTGTTCATCACGAGCGTCACTTCCGCCGTGTCGTGCGGCTGCAGCACCTGCTGAGGCACCGTGGCATCCAGACAAGTGCACGACTTGCGCACGTCAATGACCTGCATCGGCACATCGTAGATGTTTGTGATGGTCAACTTGTGGACCAGCACGGTCCCGTGCGGAACGGTGCCGAAGTCGTGCGTGATCACGGCAGGCGTCGCGTCTTTCACGAAAAACCTGTTCGCCCACGGAGCCGGTTCCGCGGCGGCGAGGGTGATGCTCGTGACGATGAAGAACGCGAGGCTACGCATGATGTCGACTCCCAAACCAATGGTCCTGTCATCGACGCTATGACAGCCGCGGCTGCGGAGCGGGGCGGCCCGATTGGTAACATTTACCGAATTCGCATCGTTGCGATGTGTGGGCTTTGCGCAGTTTGCCCAGCCTCACTTCGCCAAGTCCCACATGGACTTCATGAATTTGATCCCTTCCTGCCAAACGTGGTCGGGACTGGGAAAGAAATCGCGCCAGACGCGCGTGGCCGCGGCGAGGCTGGGCAGCGAGCGGCCGAAGGCTTCGATCGTCAGCCAACCGTCGTAGTTGTTTTCACGCAGGCTGCGGAAGCTCTCGAACCAGTTGACCTGCCCGGTGCCGGGAGTGCCGCGATGGTTCTCGCTGATGTGAACATGTGTGAGATACGGCGCGACGGTGCGGATGGCGGTGCTCGGCCGTACCTCTTCGATGTTGGCGTGGAAGGTGTCGTACATGGCACGGAAATGGGGGTGATTCACCTCCTTCACCAGACTGGCGGCGTCGGCGGCGGTGGTGAGGAAGTAGCACTCGAAGCGGTTAAGATATTCGATGCCGAGCATGAGGTTGGCGGCTTTGGCGAATTCCGCCGCCTGCCGCAGCACGTCGACGGCCCGCTTCTTTTCATCGCCCGTGGGCGGATCGCCGCTAAACACGCCGAGCGCGGAATGGAATGGCCCGACCATCGTCTCGGCGCCGAGAGCATGGTTGCACTCTACTGCCCACTTTAACCGCTCGACGGCGGCTTTGCGAATCGCGGTATCCGGGCTGATCGGGTTGGTCTCGGGGCTGACCACCGTCACCGTCGTGCATTTCAAACCGGCTTTGTCGAGCTCGCTTTTGAGGCTCTTGAAGTGGCTGACGTCCCCTTCGAAGACCGGGATTTCCACGCCGTCGTAGCCCGCGGCCTTGAGCTTGCCGAAGAGCGGGTAAAGTTCGCTGGTGACGTGGCCGGTCCAGAGCAGCAGGTTCATGCCGGTCTTCATTGATGCACCTTGATGGGAATGAGGTGCATTGTCGGCAGCGTTAATCGAATGTCGAGAGGCGCTCGCGTTCGGTCGGCGTCAGTGCGATTGCGGCAAGCGATTTGGCTTTGCGGATCGCACCCTGTGCGGTCGCCCGCTGGTTCAGCCGCGTGGCGACCTCGGCGATGTATAGCTGCACACGGGCATCTTTCGGCCGCGCCAGTGCGGCATTCTTGAGTGCTTCCAGTGCCTGCAGCAGCGTCGTTTCTGCGACAGCGGCGTCTTTGCGGGCGGGGTCGGCGTCCCAACGCAGCACCAGGCGATAGAGGCCGATCCCGCGGTGCAGCGGTTCGCGATAGTCGTCGCCGTTCGCCGCGGCGAGGTTCATCAGCCGGGTGTGGCAATGGACCAGATGATCCTGCGGTTTGCCCGTCATCGACTGTGCGAGCGACACAAACGACTCAAATTCCGTCGCGGCTTCATTGTTGCGGTTGGCCCGGTAGAGCAGTTCCGCCAGATACGCCCGTGTCATCGCTTCCTGCGGGTGCGATCGAACGTGGACACTGAGATGCTCGATGGCCTGCGACGAGTCGCCGCGGTCGAGGTACTCCGCAGCCAGCGCCAGATGATCCGGCTCCGCTCCCGCAATCAGCAACAGGCAGACGAACGCACCCATGCCATGGGCATCGACTTTGGACGGGCACGCAAAGCTCACTGGGAGTCACATAGCCCGATTTCCGCCGCGAGACTGGGAAAGCTGTGCGGATCGAAGCGGTTATTTCAGTTCGAGGCAGTAGAGCGTTTTGTGATCGCGGAGGTAGACTTTGTCATCGACCAGAGCCGGGTGTGCCCAAGTCTGTTCGCAGACTTTCGAGCGGGCCAGTTCGCGATATTTGCCGGCGTCGAGCGCGAAGAGCGTGAGGAAGCCGTTGTCGTCGAGCATCAGCATCTTGTCGTTGGCGGTCCGCACCATCGCGGCGTGGTAGCGGCCGACCTTGGCATTGTCCCAGAGCACTGTCCCAGTCGCAAGCTCGACGCAGCGGAGGTTCACTGCGGCATCGAAGAGTGACGTGTTCCCGGTCACGCCGTTGATCATGAAGACGTGCTGGTCGACCACGATCGGCGTCGAGAAAAAGCAGGTCAGGGTTTTGTTTTCCCACATCGGCTTCACCTTGGCCCCGGTGATCGTGAGGGCCACGCTGCCGCGGGTGATGGAACTGCCGAGGACGCCGTCTTTGATTTTCACCGGCATGGTCGAACTTTCGTTGGCCCGGTCCTTGAACGGATAAGCCCAGACCTCCTTGCCCGCGACTGTGAGCCCGCGCAGGTGCGAACCCGTGAGAAAGATGAGTTGGCCCTCGTGGAGAATCGGCGAGGAGTAGCTGGTCGGATCGCTGGTCGCCTGCCAGACAGGTTTCCCGGTGGCGACATCGAAAGCGACGATACCCGCGTCTTTGCCGCCGACCATGGCGATCACGGTCTTGCCGACCACGATGGGCGACGTCGCGATGCCAAAGACGAGGTTCTTGGCGTTGAATTCTTTGAGGGTGTCGATGCTCCAGAGGAGATCGCCATTCGTGGCATTGCGGGCGGTGAGGATGCCGCTGTTGCCGTAGGTAAAGACGCGACTGTCGGCGACGGTGGGCGTCCCTTGAGGCCCGCTGCCGAAGAGTGTTGCGTATTTTTTACGCGTCAGCGATTTCTCCCATTTCCTCGCGCCGGTTGTAGCGTCGAATGCCGCCAGCACTTCGAGATCGCTGTCGTCATCCTTCCCCGCCTGCCGGTAGAACGCGTAGACGAGTCCATTCGCGACCACAGGGGAACTGTGAGCTTCGCCGACGGCTTGCTTCCAGAGTACCTTCGGCGCGTCTGCCCACGCCTCCACCGACGACTTTGACACGCTGTCGCGGTTGGGGCCGAGGAACTGCGGCCAATCCGCCGCCACGAAGCTGAAAGCGATCAATGCAGATGCGATACGCATGGCTGAACTCACAGAAGAGAGACGCGGCTCGTTGCCGTTATTGATACCGCTGGTCGCTCCGCGTCGTTCAGAAAAACGTGTAACGGCGCGTACCGCCAGCCGGTGCCGTGCTCGGTGGCGATGCGTTTCAGTTCGCCAAGGGCCGTTTCGGTGATGTCGCTCATGCGGTCTTCGAAGCTGGGATCGCAGAAATAGATCCGGCAGCCGAGCGGTCGCTCGTCACGGGCGGTGCAGAGGTTGTCGATCTGGAATGGACACCCGTCGGCGCTGACCGGCTTGGAGTAAGCCGGGGCCGTTGCGAGCAGAATCTCCGCTTCAAAGTGACTGAGGAAAAGCGTGTGCTGCCATTCTTTGAAGCGGCAGCAGCGACCCGAGGCATCGCACCGCGGTGCCGCCGCCGCCACCGCGGCATCCACCGAAGCGTAGACGGCAGCAACACTGGCTCGATACGACGCTGTCATTGGTTCCTTGTCATTCACATCTTAATCTGTTTGATCCGCTTCACAATCTCCTCGACGGGGATGAGTTCGCCTTCGCCGCTGCCTGGGCAGATGCGTTCAGTGCGCTCCCAGTCTTCGGGCGTTTTCAAGTTGCTTTCCCAGAACGGCCAGGTGCGGCACTGCTTGGGGCGGTCGCGGTAGACGGTGCAGCCGCGCTCCTTGTCGTAGAGCACGCAGTCGCCGTCGAGCTTTTCGCGGAGCGTGATGCGACCGCGGGCGGTGCGGGTGTGGACTGCAAGGAACTCGTGCCGTTTCTGTCCCAGACTGGCGGCGATTTTGGTGACTTCCTCGTCGTCGAGCCAGACGAACCCCGGCTCGCCGGTGCAGCATTTGCCGCACTGGGTACAGGTGAATTGGAGGCCGTCTTTGTACCAGGGTTCGTCCACGCCGAGCTCCGCGAATCCACTTTTATCGTAAGGAAACGTTGACGCTGTGCGTCGGGGTTCCTACATTTTCGGTTCCGATTCATTGTACCTTTGAGACACGATCCATGCTCGCGACGGCTCGCAAGACAGTTCACCGCAACGCCAAGACCCGCTGCCGGTTCTGCACGAAGGAAGGTTGCCCGCGGCCTGCGTTCGTCGACTACAAGGACGTGGGCGGTCTCAAGAAGCTCGTCAGCGGGCAGGGGAAGCTCTTCAGCCGCAAGCGCAGCGGACTCTGTGCCACCTATCAACGGGCTGTGGCCGCCGCGGTCAAGCGGGCCCGCTTCATCGGGCTCATGGCCTACATCGGTGAGTAGTTGCCTGCGAATCCACCACCCGGCCCGATGGCCGGGTTTTTTTGTTTGATAAGAAAGACGCCACGGCTTGATCGGAGGATTCGTGGTGGCCGACATTACTCAGGCGTTTGCCACGGCAGTGGAGCTTCATCAGAGCGGCGATCGCGTTAATGCGGAGCGCCACTATCGTGCCATTTTGTCGCAGTTGCCCGACCATGCCGCAACACTCTGCAATCTCGGCACTCTGCTGGCCAGCCAGAACAACTTCGCGGAAGCGGCAAACTGTTACTCGCTCTGTCTGGCCACATCGCCCGGCTATGCTGATGCCCACTACAACTTCGGCAATCTCTACCGCCGCGTCGGGCAGTGGCCCGAAGCCATCGCACAGTACGAAGCGTGCCTCCGCAGTCAGCCTGACCACACGGGCGGTCATTTCAATCTGGGGCTGACGCTCGTCAATCGGAATGAACTCTCCGCCGCCGGGGATTGCTTCCGCCGCGTGCTGGCACTTGAGCCCAACTACGCCGATGCCCACAGTCGTCTCGGCGATCTGCTGCTCCGCTCGGGCAATGCCGATGCTGCTGCGGCGTCATTCCGCCGCTACCTCGAACTCAAACCGCAGGATCATCGCGGCTACAACAATCTGGGTCTCGCCCTCGCCAATCTGAATCAGCCCGATGAGGCAGTCCAGACCTTGAAGCGGGCATTGGAGATGAAGCCCGACTACGCCGACGCCTACAACACGCTGGGCCTGGCGTACGAGCAGCAGGGGAAGAAAGACGCGGCAGCCGATTGCTACACCAAGGCCGTGGAACTGAAGCCGGATTTCGCCGACGCCTGGAGCAATCTGGGCACGAACCTCACCGAAGCGGGCCGGGCCGATGAAGCGATCGAAGCCCTGCGTCAGTCGCTGGCGATCAAGCCGAACTCCAGTGCGATCCACAGCAATTTGCTCCTCACGCTCAATTACACTTCGACGCTGACGCCGGCACAGGTGACTGAAGAGCATCGCCGTTGGGCGGGCCGCTTCGCACCAGGTGCGGCGACGATCCGCCCGCACGATCCCCGCCCCGACCGTTCCGTGCGGGTGGGCTATCTCAGTGCGGACATGCGCAGCCACACTGTGGCGGGGCTGATCGAGTTGCTCTTTGAGCACCACGACCGCAGTCAGTTCCACGTCAGTGCCTACAGCAATGTGCCGCGGCCCGACGATACGACGACGCGGCTGAGCAAGCTGGCGGATTCCTTTCGCTCCGTAGTGGGCCTGTCCGACACTGCCGCCGCCGATCTGATCCGCACGGACAACATCGACATCCTCATCGACATGAGCGGCCATACGGCGGGGAACCGCTTGGAAGTCCTCGCCCTGAAACCGGCGCCAGTGCAGATGACACTCTTCGGCTATCCGAACACCACAGGGATGCACACGGTCGATTATCGCCTGACCGATGAGGTCGCGGATCCGCCGGGCATGACGGAATCGCTGAGCGTGGAAAAGTTGCTCCGCATCGACGGGCTGGCGTGGGCCTACAAACCGCCCGTAGGCGTACCGGACGTCGCTTCGCTGCCGTCGCTGGTGAACCCGTCGTTCACCTTCGGCTGCCTGAATAACCCGGCGAAGATCTCAGAGCTTTGCCTGGAGACATGGTCCCGGTTGCTGGCGACGATCCCGAACTCGCGACTGGTGTTGCTTGCTGGACAATCCGCGCGCGGAGCCCAGCGTCTGACGGATCGCTTCCTGGCTGCAGGTGTCAGCCGCGAGCGACTCGAGCTTGTCTTCCGACTCCCAACCCTGGAATATTTCGAAGCTCACCAACTCATCGATCTGATGATCGATCCGTTCCCGTACAACGGCGGTGTGACGACTTGCGACTCGCTCTGGATGGGCGTACCAGTGCTCAGCATCGCGGGAAACAGCTACGTCTCCCGGCAGGGGGCGAGCATCATGACGCACGTCGGCCTGTCGGAATTCATCGCGGAGAGCCCTGGGCATCTGATCGCACTCGCCCAGACCTGGGCCAACAACCGCGAGTGGCTGGCAGACATCCGCCTCGGCCTGCGACGGCAGATGATGCAGTCTCCCATCACCGATGGCGTACGTTACGTCCGCTCATTGGAAGCGGCTCTCCGCAACGCCTGGCTGCGGGCTCTGTAGAACAGATTCAAACCACAGGATGTGTCATGACGCGCCGCACCAAGATCGTTGCTACGCTCGGGCCGGCCACCGATGCCCCCGGCGTGCTCGAAGCCATCTTCGCCGCCGGCGTCGATGTCGCCCGCATCAACTTCTCGCACGGCACCGCGGCTGAACATCACACCCGCATTCAGACGCTCCGCGCCACCGCGACCAAGCTCAATCGCGTCGTGGCCGTCATGGCCGACTTGCCCGGCCCAAAGCTCCGGGCGAAGATCAGCACAGTCCGCATCCTCGCCGCTGGGCAGACTGTCGCGTTCTCACTGTTGGAAGCGCCCATCGAAGACGACGACATTGCGATCACGGAGCCGGAACTGCTCGCCGACGTGCGACCTGGTCACCGCATCCTGCTCGACGATGGCCGTCTGATCCTCACGGCTGAGGAGATTGCCGGCAACCGTTTGCTGGCGAAGGTGATCATCGGCGGCGTGCTGAATCCGAAGAAAGGCATCAATCTTCCCGACACGCCGCTGACGATCGCGGCCGTGACGGACCGGGACCGTGAGGCGATTGCTGTGGCCTGTGCCGCGGGTGCGGATTGGCTCGCGCTGTCGTTTGTGCGCTCGCCGGAGGCTGCGGCTGAGCTTCGCGCGATCGCGGCCAAGTGCGGCTTCGAAGGCCCCGTGCTGGCCAAAATCGAGAGGCCCGAAGCGGTCACCCAGATCGCGGAAATCGTGGCCGCGTTTGACGGCGTCATGGTGGCACGCGGTGATCTCGGTGTCGAGATGCCACTCGAGTCGGTCCCCGCAGCCCAAAAGAAAGTCATCGCGGCTGCCCGGCTCGCCGGCAAACCGGTGATCACAGCCACGGAAATGCTTGAGTCGATGACCAAGAATCCGCGCCCCACCCGTGCGGAGGCCAGCGATGTCGCCAATGCGATCTTCGATGGCACCGACGCCGTGATGCTCAGCGGCGAAACCGCAGTCGGCGAGCATGCGGTCGAAGCCGTGGCGTGCATGGCCCGCATCGCCGTGCAGGCCGAAGACTACATGATGAAGAACCAGGTTTGGAAAGAAGTCGAAATCGTTCACGGTGACATCGACGACCCGCTGGCCCAGGCCGCCTGCGAACTCGCCATCGAAACCCGTGCCCAGGCGATCATCACACCCACGCTCTCCGGTCGCACCGCTCGACGACTGGCACGTCATCGCCCCTGGCCGCAGATTGTTGCCCCATCGCCCAACGCACGAGCCCTGCTGCGGATGGCGATGGTCTGGGGGCTCACACCCGTGCCGATGGGCCAACTTGCCGCGGGCGATGACCGCCTCATCGCTGCGGTGAAAGATGCCTTTCTCGCAGGTGCGGTCAAAGTCGGCGATCGCGTGGTCGTCCTCGCCACGCACCCCATCGAAGGTGGAGATGCCTTCCCGACTTTGCGGATCATGCGGGTCGGCGAACATGGCGCGTCTCTGGCACCCTGATCGCTTCGCGGGGTCATGTCGCCCGAAATTCCTGTCCATCGTGCAACGCACTGCGCAAGTTCTGGCGATGCTCTGCGCGAGCGTCCGATAACGCACTCGATCGGATCGCTCAACACCGCAAGGACGCGGTTACTCCACGAACGGCTTCCGGAGTCCGTCCATGCGCCCGCGCCAGGTCAGCAGTTCCTCACTGAACCTCGAAAGCCTCGAGACACGCGAAGTCCCCGCTGCGCTCATCGCGGACAACTTCGACACCACATCGCCGTATTACGCACCCGCGGGCTGGCAGCAGTGGTCGAGCAACGGTTCGCAATATTACGGTGTGCATCGCTCCGCACCGCTCTCCGGCCCGCAAATGCTCACGATCTACGGCACGACCGGTGTCTCGTCGCGACTCTGGCAGCCCACAGCCGTCACCAACGATGTCAGCGTCAGTCTGGCGGTGCGCAGCAACACGCCGGCGCCCGTGCTGCTCCTCGCTCGCGGTCAGAATCTGAACACCGCCTCCGCGAGCTACATCGCAGTCAGCGTGGCCAAGGGCGGAGCCGTCACACTGCGGACCGCGACCGAGAGCTTGAAGACCGTGACCCCGTCCTCGCTCGTCGCTTTGCAATGGCTGCGGGTGACCGCGGATTTCCAGGGTACGCAGGCGACGGTTCGCATTCAACGTCTCGACACGATGCAGTATCTGAGTGCCAGCGGACAGTGGCAGACCGCCAACACAGCAGCGATCACACACACGATCGCCAATGCACCCGGTACCGGGCTCGTCGGCCTTGGCCGCTTGCCGGGCGACTACGGCAGTGCCGGTGTCGACGACTTCTCTGCGGCCGCCATCGTACCTCCGCCGCCAGTCGTCGTGCCTCCGCCTCCGCCGCCCGTCGTCGTGCCACCGCCGCCCGTGGTGATCCCACCCTCCGCACCGACCACGGAAGTCCGCAAATACGACCACATCCGCATCGCCCAACTCGCCTACGGTGGCCAGCAGTTCACCAACGTCGAACGCATGCAGTTTGCGGAGTCCGTCGATCTTGTGGTCGCGAATCCCACATTGTTGAACACCTTCGAAGCCGCCAGCGCCAACACGCCCAAGACGATCTACAGCAACGTCACCAACATCTATCGGGACCTCCTGTCCGACTGGCTGGAGACTGCCGACATCACGGGTGTGAGCCGCGAGGCCGCGTTTTATCATGTGAGCCAGGCGACGCCGTTCACCGGGAACAGTCCGTCGGCGGCACCGGTGACATGGTTCTGGAACGCGTCGAAAATCAGCACGAGCGGCGCGATCACCAGCGTCCGGACTGAAGCGCGCGGCACCCAGTCCACGGGCGTCACATTCGGCTCAGTCGGCGAGTCCATCGCGTTCGGCTCGCTGGAGGAGTTCCGCGAGATCAACGTCACGATCACTAAACCTGCCGCGTCCGGACACTGGGGCGTGTGGGAGTACGCGAGTTTTGCCGACGCCACCGGCGCACCCGTCAACTGGAAGCCGCTCAGTGTCTTGAGCAACACCGCGCTTGGTATGAAAAGCAGCGGTAGAATTTCCTTCAATCCACCCAGCGACTGGGTGACGTCGCGCGTCGGCACCAGCGAGCGACTGTTCTATGTCCGCTATCGCACCACGGTGGGCAACGCCAGCAATGCACCCATCGCCCGCAGCATCCTCGGTCGCGACTATGTGAACGCCAATGGTGCCACGGTCGGCACGATCCCGGCCTTCGATGCCAATGCCGATACCAATCACGATGGCTACCTCACCGATGCCGAGTACGCCAGTCGTCGCAATGGGGCCGATGCCCGCTTCACCTACGAATCGAGGCTTTTCTATCCGTATTACGGTCAGATGCGCTTCGTGGTGAATCCGAACTCCGACGCGGTCCAGGAGTGGATGGGCGATTTCCACGCAGCATTTCTCGATGAGCATCCGAATGCCGACGGGCTCTTCCTCGACAACACCAGCGGCAAGCTGCCGATCGCCGGGACGCCCGTGATCGAGAGCACAGCGAACTATACCAGCGACACCGCCGATCTGGTCGCAGCCGTGAAGAGTGCTGTCAATAATCGCACCGTCATCGTGAATACCAGCGGTGCGGGGGCGAATGCTTTTGCCGATGGCGTCACCGAGGAAGCGGGCATCGCCTTCGAGGAGTTCCTGCTGCGGCCGACAACCGCTAACTGGGCGACGGTGAACGACATTGCCGCCGTCGTGAATCGTCGCCTTGCCGCGAGCCCGACAGCCCAGGTGATCCTCGACAGCCATCCCGGCAACTCGAGCATGACCGATACCCGCACCCGTATGGGCGTCCTGAGCTACTACTATCTCGTCGGCGATCCTGATCGCACCTATCTGATGCTCTTCGGTGGCTACTCGCCCAATTCGTCGTGGACTCAGCGCTCGATCCCCGCGACCAGCGTGGATGTCGGTCAACCTCAGGCCACGATGAGTGTCTTTGCCAGTGGTCTTGATCCGACGAACACCAACTTGGAATACCGCGTCTATGGCCGTGCTTACGACAATGCCCTCGTACTCTACAAACCGCTGAGCTACAAACTCGGCAAAGGCACCGGCACCCTGGCCGACGCCACTGCTACTACGCACGCCCTCAACGGCAACTACCGCGTCCTGAACGCCGACGGCACCCGCGGGCCTGTCATCAGTTCCATCACGCTGCGAAACGGCGAAGGAGCCGTGCTGATGAAAGCGTGAGCGAGGGTCAATCCGAGGTCATCAGTAATTCGATGACCGAATCCGCCAAACATTTGCCGCGATGAGTGAGGCAAATGCGGGAACCGTCATCGAGGATCAGTTTCTGCTCCTGGAGTTGAGGCATGATGCCACTGGCAAGCGTGTCGATGGTGAAGCCGGTCTGGTGTGCAAACTGATCGCGGTTGATGCCATCGCAGCGGCGGAGTTGGATGGCCATCGTTTCCACGGCCCGTTCGCGCGGCGTCAGCCGCTCCCGCTGCTGTGTAGCATCGCCGCTTGCGAGAATGCGCTGGATGTAGAGTCGGGTGTCGCGGACGTTCGTCGAGCGTTCGCCATCGCAATAGCGGGCCGCCCCGACGCCAAAGCCGTAGTACGCGTTGTTAGCCCAGTAGTGTTCGTTGTGCCGGCAGCGATGCCCGGGCTTGGCAAAGTTCGAAGTCTCGTAGTGCTCGTAGCGGGCATCGGTCAGCAGGCGGATCGATGTTTCATACATCGCCAGTTCAGCATCCTCGCCGAGTTCGTGCACTTCACCTCGACTTCGGCGTTTCCACAACGGTGTGCCTTTCTCGTAGGTGAGCCCATAGGTCGAAATGTGATCGGGCTGAAGCGCGATAGCAGTCGTGAGATCGTGATTCCAGTCTGCGAGCGTCTGCCCGGGCGAGCCAAAGATCAGGTCGAGCGACAACCCGAGCCCCGCCCTGCGGACTGCGGCGATGGCATCGTGAATCTGCTCTACGCCGTGCTGTCGATCAAGTGCTGCGAGTGCGGATGGTGCAAACGATTGCACACCGACGCTGACACGGGTTACACCGTGCTCCGCGAGCAGGTGCATTTTCTCAGGCGTGATGCTGTCGGGCGTGGACTCGATCGAGAACTCCGCAACGGGCTGCGGGAAGCGGTTGCAAATCGTCGTGAGCAGACGCTGCAGTTGGGCGAGTGACAGGCTCGTCGGTGTGCCGCCGCCAATGAAGATGGTGTCGATGGCCGCAGGCGGACCTTGCATCTCGAGTGCGATTGCTTCGAGGTAGAGTGCTTTCAGATGTGATTCGGTGCTGACGGCGAAGTCGCAATAGCCGCAGTGGTGGTCACAGAATGGGATGTGGAGATAAGCCGCGCGCGGGATGAGCCAGTCCATCAGGACAGTGTACCGGGTGATATGCTGATGAAAAAAGGAAGACCGAATGAAGCCAGTCTTTGAGCCGTTGGCGGGGTATCGGGAGTATCCACCCGAGGAGATGTCGCGTCGCTCCGCGGAGTTCCATGACGCGATGCGCAGGCGGCGTACGATCCGCGATTTCTCCAGCCGTAGTGTGCCGCGGGCGGTGATCGAGAATTGTCTGCGGGCAGCCGGGGCAGCTCCGAGCGGCGCGAACATGCAGCCGTGGCATTTCGCCGTCGTGAGTGATCCGCTGTTGAAGACGCAGATTCGCCAGGCAGCGGAAGAAGAGGAGCGCGAGTTCTATCAGCAGCGGGCACCCGACGAATGGCTGGCGGCATTGGCACCCTTCGGCACTGATGAGCACAAACCCTTCCTCGAGACGGCACCGTATCTGATCGCGATCTTTGCACAGACGTATGGCGTTCACGTCGACGGCCGCAAGATCAAGCACTATTACGTCCAGGAATCGGTGGGCATCGCGACAGGCATTCTGATTACTGCGCTGCACCACGCGGGCCTGGCCACGCTGACGCACACACCGAGTCCTATGGGGTTTCTCAACGAATTGCTCGGCCGCCCCGCACGGGAACGGCCGTTTCTGCTGCTTGTGGTGGGCTATCCCGCGGAGGATGCCCAAGTGCCCGCGATTGGCAAGAAACCGCTGGAAGAGATCGCGAGCTTTCACTGAATAGCCCTGAGGCCTCACCCCTACGGCACGATGAGTGCCGCACCCGTGATGACCGTCGCACCGACGACGCCGCCGAACGTGGTGATCCCAGGCGGATAATAGTAGTACGGCGTCGGAGCACCCGGCATGCACTTGCCGGCGCTGCTGTCGTAGCAGTCGTGAACGCCGGAACCGATCTTGCTTGGGAAGAGCAGCACGTCGCGGTAGAAGTAGAGCGAAGAGAAGACAGCCTGCGATGGGCCCGTGTCCCAGCCGGCGCGCTCGGCGTTCATCTCTTCGAAGTACTGCCGGCGATGGATGACATAGTTCGGCTCGAGCAGAAGCTGCCGCGGTTCGTACGTGAGCGTCTTCGGCGAGTACTTCTCACCGGGCGGCGACAGCGGACCATAGTTTGGGAAGACGCCATCAGGCGCACCCGGCACCCGCACCGACGACTTCGCTTCGCGAAGCTCTTTCAGGATGCGTGCATTGAGTTCCTTGTCGCTATCCAGTCGAAAGAGATCCTGTTTGTCGGGGAGTTCGCCGCGCATCCGAGACATTGGCACGGGAGGATTCACTGGCTTTTCCGGCGTGGGGTTCTGCGGCGTGGGCATGGGCTGTGCCGCTTGCGGACGCACCATCACAGCCGGCTGCGCAGCCACAGGAGCAGCTTGTCGCGGACGATCCGCGATCCCTGCCGGTAGCGGCGGCAAGGGCACTGTCTGTCGCTGACGTGTTGTGGGTGTCGCCACCGTGCGCCGGGTCGGCATCGGTTGCATCGACTCCGCCGGTTTCTCGTATGTCATCATTCTTGGCGGTGCCACCGGCGTCGGCAGCACGGGCAGGTTGGGCACGACGACCGGAGCAGGTGCCGGTGAGGACACATTGGGAATCGTTGTCGGCGTGAAGGGCTGCCAGGAGGTGGGAGCCGGTTGGTCCATGCCGGGGCGCGCGACCTGAGCCTGTGCCGACGCGGCGAGCAGGCTAGTCGCGATCGCCGTGCTCCACGCTGTAATTCGGCGATTCCTGCGTGATGGCGATGTCATGCGGATGGCTCTCCTGAACCGAAGCCGCGGTCACTTGAATGAACCGCGCCTTCGATCGTAGCTCGTCGAGCGTGCTGGCGCCGGCATACCCCATGCCGGACCGCAGCCCGCCCACCAGTTGAAACACATACGGGGCCAGTGCGC
>JBGSSZ010000638.1:0-2904 GCA_041736785.1 Limnoglobus sp. | reverse complement strand
GTGTCGCGCCATTTGTCGGCATACTCCCGCGGCGGAGCAAGCGGGCCAGCCAGCGCAGCATCCAGCGAAGCGAACTCCGCCGCCGTGCGGGCTTCGAGCGGCCCGATCTGGTTCCACTCGAAACGCAGACTGTATTCGCTGTAGGCCCGGGCTTCGCGCTCCCGAGCCGCGGCGTCGTCGTGCGGCGGAATGTTGAACAGGATCGCTGCCAGCGCTCCGAGGGCCACAATGACCACCAGCACACCAGTCAGCACCAGCGAGAGACGGTTGTCCGAAGCATCGGATTTGGCACGGTACACCAACGCAGCCGTGGCGGCCTGGGCAGTCAGATTCTCCGGCGACGCCCTGTTAAACTCCAAAGTCCCGAAGGATGCCTCCCGCGACACGGACGGCCTTGCGTGAGGGCCCGTGAGCAGTACGGGCAGACCACTGACCTCGCAGTCGCGGCCACGAGCCACACTTCCAACTTGGTCGGCGGATGCCGCGATGACGGCTTCGGCATCTCGCAGACTCGGGTCGAACGGCAACACTTCGCAGGAATCGATCGACTCCGATTCCAGCGAGCCCGGCACGATCATCACGCGTGGCTTCGCGCTCATCTCAGTGGCTTTCCGGAGGGAGAATTACTTTGAGATGCAGGTCGTCCAGCAGCCATCGCTTGAGGAGCAGAACGGCCGGATGAGATTCCGGCAGTCGATTGCGGGAGGAGAAGCGTAGCTCCACACTCGCGGGCATGGCATTGGCTTCCGCTTTCTGCCGGAACAGTTCTTTGAGTTCGGCCAGAGACCGCGGCGTCGTGTCCAGATCGATCAGGTAGAAACGTTCGGCCATCACGTCCGCGCCGCCGAGGATCGTCACGGTCATCGTCTTCTGGCTTGAATCTATTGTGGGCTTGGGTGGTGGCGGGCTTGCCGAGGCGGGGGGTGACTCCTGTGTCGTGCTGATGAGTTGTGGCGATCCGGATTGTTCGGTTTCGCCGGTGCCGCTTTCGCCGCCACCGAGGAGTTTCCAGCCGCGACCGTGCCCGAAGACGATGAACGCGATGAGGGTGGCGAGTGCGATACCGCCGAGCAGGCGGACGCTGCGGTGCAGAAACGCCGGTGACCTGCGGCGGAACGCCATGCGGTCCAGCGAATTAGCCACGACGGCCGAGATCATGTATCCGGCGAGAAAGCCGCCGAGCACCGCGAGACTGTTCACAAACAGCTCCGCGAATTGACCCATGCTGTAGCTTGCGAGCATTGTTCGCTTCCTCATGAGGCCGGTGCGATGCACTCGGGGCTGTCGTTGGTCACTGAGTTGACAGCGGGTCCTACGGGGTCAACTGTCATGCCCGCTGCCGGATAGCTCTTCAGCAGAGCATACGCTCTCTCGACGGGTGTGTCACGCCCGAGCCAATCGGAGAACGCGTCGGCAGGGAGAATCGCCGGCATGCGGTCGTGAAGCGGAGCAACAGCGTCATTCGCCGCGACGGTGATGATACAGCAAGTTGCGAGCCGTTCGCGGCCCGAGCCCCAGATGTCCCAGATGCCGGCAAACGACATCGGCTCCTCACCCGGCAGGCGAATATAGTGTGCGTGTTTCTTGCGGCCGACGGTGCGCCACTCGTAGAAACCGCTGGCCGGGATGATGCAGCGGCGACTCAGGAACGCCTCGCGGAACATCGGTTTGTCGAGGAGCGTTTCGCCGCGGGCATTGATCGGCTTCGGGCCGCTCTTCGGGTCGTTCGCCCAACGCGGCACAAACCCCCACTGCAATTTCGCCAGCCCACGCGTCGTGCCGTCGGGCTTCAACCCGATCACCGCCACCTGCTGCGAGGGTGAGATGTTGTATCGCGGCATCGTATCATCGAGCGGCTCTTCCAGATCGTAGAGCAACTCGATCCGCCGTGCTTCCATGTCGAGTGAGTAGCGGCCGCACATGGTTACGACTCTTCTGGCGGTGGATGCAGACCATGCCACATTTCGACTCTGCGAATCTCAATTCGTTTCCGGCTATTGAATGTGAAATAGGTGATCATGGCGATGCCCAGGTTGGTCTTTGGCTCAATCACCAGGCCATTCCACCAGAAATGATCGTGCCAATGTTGAGTCCGGGGATTGAAGAGGTTCAAGGAATCGGTGAGTCGAAGTTTCGATGATTTGCGGAGATTGCACCGCGGGCAGGAGTAGCAGCGATTGGCCAGCAAATCAGAGCCCCCGTGACTTGCCGGGACACAATGATCGAGATGAAACGCGGCAAGTTGAAACTGATCGGAAAGCTTGCAATATTCACAACGCCCCTTCGCACGTCGAGCGACCCGGCGAAGGAGCTCCTCCCGCGTCACGACCTTTTCTTCAATTCGCGACCGAGGATCAATGCCGCATAAGCTCGCGACAGGCTCATATTCTCGCTGAGATCGACCAAAGTCTTCAACTCGTCACGTTCGATGAGAGTTAATTTCCCCACATCGCCGCGTTCCATCAGGGTCTGCATGCGTTTGTTCAGCCGCTTGGGGAATTTCATACCTGCAAGCTTCTTGATGTAGACATGCTTTTCTTCGATTGACGCCAGCATTGGTCACTCCAACGGATTCCGGACTGGTTCTCTCATCGATGTTGCATTGTGATGCCATTTTATGGAGCAACTCTGCTCATGGAAGAGCGATGTCCGTGAGTTTGAACTTCACCGGGAACTCCACCAGCGGTGCGGGAGTTTCATAGACGAGGCTGGCCCCGGCGATGTCCGCGGCCGTGAGCTTGAGAAAGCGATATTCCACCGACACCTGTCTGCCCCGGCCGCTCGTGCTGAAGTTCTCGGGTGTCCACGTCTTCGTGCGGTCCGCGGAGATCAGCTTCAGTGTGTTGAAATCGGTCCAGCTTTCAAAACTCTCAAACTCCGGATGCGGGTTGGGGTAGAGCAGCG
>JBGSSZ010000464.1:0-1898 GCA_041736785.1 Limnoglobus sp. | reverse complement strand
GGACGGGGCAGGCGCCCGGACGCCACACGTGGCGTCGTGGGCCGCGAGGCGGGTTCGTGCAAGTTCCGCTCGCGACCACAATGTAATCGTGGCGTTGTCGAAATAAAGTGCAACACGCGACAAACATGCATGTCGCGTCGTGAAATCAGTGGCGCCGGCGCTGTGTTGTGCGATTCAAATGCACACCCGCAGTCGTCTACTGTCATCTCATGTCATCGGCTTTCATCGCGTGTCATCGGGTGACATGTGGAGCTGCCAATGCACGTGCTCGATGGGCGACTGCGCGGCGTGTTCGCCATCATTCAGCCACGACGAGGTCGGTCGCGCCCGCTCGCGAGGGTCCACAGTGACGTAGCCGCGTGAGCGGGTGGTGTTCAGCGAGGGGCACGATTGAAGGGTCGGGCACTGGATCCACCTGCTACGACGTTGGCACCGGGGGCGGTAAGGGATTGGAAGCCGTCGTGGGGGGCCGGCGCCACGGCTTCGGAGCCATTTTGATGCGATCTACCATTCCGTCGAACCGGAGACACCCATGACACGTGCTTCTCGCTGGATACTTGCCTCGGGACTCGTGCTGACCGCGATCTGGCTTCACTGCACGCTTTGCGTATGGAGGCTTTCGGCGGGGACATCGTTTCTCAACCCCCGTGTCGCGGGATGGGGAACGGCGTACAGGACCAGGGCGGATCGCGACGGTTCAACTGTGCAGGCTCACGAAGGATTCGGCGTCTTCGCGGCTGCTCGCGTAGACAAATCCGATGCGGCGACCATGGGCGTGGCCGTGCCGTTCGGTCTCCTCGTCGCGACATCCGTGCTCGTACTCCAATGGCGACATGCGGACCAGGTCGCGCGCGGCTTGTGCCCACGCTGCAAGCATCAGCTGGACGCGACCTCTCGGAATCCTTGTCCCGAGTGCGGTTGGAAGCGGTAGCTCGACCGTGTGTGCGCAGACGTGGTTCCGACATCAGGTTCGCAACTGCCGATGTCCACCGAGGGTCGGGGTGCGTGAACAGATTGAAGGTTGCTGCCCCAGTGGCGGCAGGCGGCTATGGCGCTTGGGAAAAGGGGCGCCTGTAAAGGAAGCCGCACTCAGGGCAACGCCCAGCTGAACCACCAGCGTTGAGATGGCCGCAGTTCTCGCAGCGACCTCGAGACCGCCGCCACCGACGAAGCGCGGCACGAGGGCCGATCACAGATATCGCGACGCACACCGACCAGAGCACGATGTTGACGACCGTGCCGACTAGCAGCGGACGTGCGGGCAGGACCAGTCCATATCTGAGTGTGAAGAGTGCTGGTTCACCGAAATGGCCGCCGCCCCGCGCGGGCAGCACTCGCAGCTCTCCCACGCTGCGAAATGGCTGGAGCAGGTAGGAGTCGGCGTGATGCATCCGCATGGCAATCATGCTCGTCATCGGCCAGCCGCACTGGATTGAATTGCCCTCGAACCGGTGCTCTTCACCGGAAGTGATCACCGATGCCCTGATCAGTTGAACGCAGACACCAAAGCCAGCGGCCTGCTGATAGTCCATGCGAGGCATGAGAGGCAGGACGCTGGCGTTGGAGGTCTCAGGCTCGGCCAAGGCGAACTGCACGAGCGTTTGCTCAACGAGCTGCCCGAATGGACCGGGTGGACGCCCCGGGAGGTGCTTCTCGTCGTTCACTCGATGGTCGAGTCGGTCGTTCTGGGCGACAACGCATGTCCATGCCACGGTGGTGGAGACGACGATTCCGCCGAGAAGTGTGGTGGCGAACTTCAGCATGAAGGTCGTGCGTGGTCTGCGGGAGCGGGCGGCTGGCCGGTGGAGTGCTGGCCGGTCGGACGACTTCGAACGGTCACCGCTGCTCTGTGCCGACGGGGCGAGTCACGCCTTGATGGTGGTTGCCTTCGAGCTGGC
>JBGSSZ010000442.1:0-5160 GCA_041736785.1 Limnoglobus sp. | reverse complement strand
GATCGCCAGCGGCGGCGCGATCAGGCGATCCTCTGGTAGCGTGACAGACAGGCCGGTTTTGCCGTAGTCCAGTGTGAGTTGCATCGGTGTGCTTCGGTGCGGGTTGGGCGATTGACGTTTCAGGCTGTTGCCATAGAGTATCTTACCGGTGGTCTTTGTAGTGAACACCGAACTCCGCACACCGAACACTCAGATTCCTATGTCCATTGACAAAAGCCTGAAACGCAAGAGCGGCGCGAACACGAACCGCTCAGTGATGAAGCGGACCGAGCGCATCCTGAAGATGATGGAAGACGGCGCGTGGGTGGAGGGGACGAGCCCGTTTGGCATCCCGAAGACGCGCGTGCAGAAGCTGGTGGTGAAGAAGAAGGTGAAGGCCGAGAAGACGGACGATGCGGCCGCACCGGCTGCGGGTGCGAAAGCCGCCGCGCCGAAGAAGTAGTTTCTTCGTCATGCCCGTTGCACATCTGGCCCTGGGCAGCAATCTCGGCGATCGCCGCGTGTATCTTGATGCTGCTGTCCGTCGGCTCCGCGCCGAGCCGGGTGTACGGTTGCTTCGAGCGTCCCGCTACTACGAAACTGCTCCTGTGGGCGGGCCGCCGGGGCAGGGTGCCTATCACAACGCCGCCGTCAGCATCGAAACCGATTCTTCACCGCAGCAGTTGCTCGCACTCTGTCAGCGTGTGGAACAGACGCACGGCCGCGAGCGATCCGTCAAGGACGCGCCACGGACGCTGGATGTCGATCTGCTGCTGTACGACTCGCTGATTTTCGACACGCCGGAGTTGACGGTGCCGCATCCGCGGATGCACGAGCGGGCGTTTGTGCTGGTGCCTCTCGCGGAGATCGCAAGCGATGCCATCCATCCGGTGCTGAAGAAAACGATTGGCGATTTATTGAAGAGCGTGATGCCGCACGATTGTGAAATTGCTCCAAGCCCACCCGTTGCAACGGGTGGTCTTTCAGGGATGAGCTCGCTCGTGACGGGTTCGACCTCGGGCATCGGCAAAGCCATTGCGGACTTGTTCGAGCAACACGGTGCTGCGGTGATGCGGCACGGCTCGAAGATCGCCGACCTGCGCGATGCCGCACAGGTCGATCGCCTGGCAGACTCCGCATGGGGCAGTGGCCTCGATATTCTCGTCTGCAACGCTGGCGCGGACACGCTCACGGGCGAGATGGCGAAAGCGACCTTCGACGAGAAGCTCGATGCACTGCTGACGATCGACCTGAAATCGACGATG
Source organism: Limnoglobus sp. (assembly GCA_041736785.1). Taxonomy (GTDB): domain Bacteria; phylum Planctomycetota; class Planctomycetia; order Gemmatales; family Gemmataceae; genus JBGSSZ01. Next base: position 3,916 of record JBGSSZ010000442.1, on the reverse strand, counting down.
CAACTGACGCGGACACTCGGCGCCCGGATGAAAGCCCGCGGCCGCGGCGCGATCCTCACCATCGGCTGGGATCAGGCCGAGACCGGCATGGAGGGGGACAGCGGCCAACTCTTCGCCGCCGTGAAGGGGGCCGTCATGTGCTTCACTCGCAGCCTGGCGAAGAGCCTCGCTCCCGAAGTGCGGGTGAACTGTATCGCTCCCGGCTGGATCCGCACGGCATGGGGTGAGACCGCCAGCGCGGTCTGGCAGGAGCGGGTCCGCCGCGAAACACCACTCGGCATCTGGGGCCTGCCCGAAGACGTCGCGAACGCGGCACTCTGGCTGGTGTGTCCCGCGTCGAGCTTCATCACCGGTCAGACGATCCGCGTCAACGGCGGCGTATAAGATCTCTCAACCTCCCGCACTCTCCGCCAAACCTTTACCAGGAACCTTTCATGACAGCACCAGCATCGCGCGGCAAGCTCGCAATCGTCGTCGGCGGCGGACCGGCTCCAGGCATCAACGGCGTCATTGCCAGCGTTACCATCGAAGCCATCAATCAGGGTCTCGAGGTCCTGGGCGTCCGCGACGGATTCAGCGACCTCATCAACGCCGACATCAGCCGCGTGACGAAGCTCGATATTCCGCACGTGGCCCAGTACTACATGCGCGGCGGCTCCATCCTCGGCACGGCCCGCACCAACCCGACCAAAAAAGACGCCGACATGAACAACGTGCTTGGCTCGCTCGAAAAGCTCGGCGTCAGCTACCTCGTCACCATCGGCGGCGATGACACTGCTTACAGCGGCAGCCAGGTCTACAAGCGCGCCGGCGGCAAGGTAAAGGTCGCCCACGTCCCCAAGACGATCGACAACGATCTCCCCCTGCCGCCGGGGGTCCCCACGTTCGGCTTCGAGACCGCCCGGCATATCGGCGTGCACCTCGCCCGCAACCTCCACGAGGACGCCAAGACCACCAGCCGCTGGTATATCATCGTGAGCATGGGCCGCGCCGCCGGGCACCTCGCCCTCGGCATCGGCAAAGCCAGCGCCAGCGCCGTCACCATCATCAGCGAGGAATATCGCGGCAGGAAAGTCACGCTTGACACCATCTGCGACATCGTCATCGGCGCGATCATCAAACGCCGGGCCCAGGACAAGAAATACGGACTCGCGATCCTCAGCGAAGGCTTGCTCGAAAGCATCGGCGAGCAGGGCCTGGTCGACGCCATCGGCGAGGACGAACTCAAGCGCTACGGCGAAGTGACGCGCGACGACCACGGCCACCTGCGGCTCGGGGAAATCGAGTTCGGACGCATGATCAAAAACCGCGTCGGCGAGCGACTCAAAGCTCTCGGCCTCAAGGTGGCGATCATCGACAAAGACCTCGGATACGAACTCCGCTGCGCCGACCCCATTCCGTTCGACAGCGAGTACACCCGCAACCTCGGCTTCGGGGCCGTGAAGTTCCTGCTCGGCACGGAGGCCGCCAGCTACGGCGCCATCGTCAGCTATGTGGAAGGCAAGCTCACGCCGCTGAAGTTCGAGGACATGATCAACCCGCAGACAAGCCGCATGCGACCGCGACTCGTGGACGTGACCAGCGAAAACTACGAGTGCGCCCGACGCTATATGATCCGCCTGGAGAAGAGCGATTTCGAGGACACCGCGAAGCTTGCAGCACTCGGGAAAATCGTCAACCTGACGCCGGAGCAGTTCAAGACGCGTTTCGAGTATGTGGTGTAAAGCTGAGACATGGACATCGCTCTGCTCCATGGCACGACACGGTCCCGGGCCGAACGCATTCTGCATTACGGCCCGGATCCTGAATTCTGCGAGCCTCATACGTCGGAGCCAGCTCGAAGTTTTTCTGCTACGGTCGCCGAGGGGCCGTTCCTGTTCGGGAAACCTGAAGAATATGCCTTGTTGAAGGCCAGTGCATTTCCTGAGGAGGGCGGACCTGTTATAGTGGCACTGAAGGTACCGCTGGCGATTATCCTGCGTGCTGTGGATGAGGCCTTTCCGATTTCACAGGGGTTGGTGCAATTTGATAGTGGTGCGGGATTGGAGGAACTGATCGCCGCTTGGACGAAGCTCGATGTGTCGATCCAGACTTTGAGCGGGGAGGCCATGTCATGACAAATCAAGCCTCGATTCCGCCAGTTCCAGCAGTTGCGCCATCAGCGTTTCAGTCGACACCAAGCTATCCTCCTAAGCTCACGATCGCTCAATGTCTTGATCAAACCGTCGAATACTGCCTGAAGACCGGTGCAACCTTTGAAGCGGGTGCGGTTGAATGCACTTACAATCGGGATGAGCAAGGCGAATCATCATTCGATCTTGGACCTCGGCATCGCTCCATCGTCCGCGGCCTCATTGCCAGAGTGGCGCACATCGCGACCGAGGCCAAGGCGCCGGATGCAACGCTCCACCAAGGATCGATTCACATACAGTCCCGGCAGGTACCAGACCGAGTCCTGACGATCGCCTACAACAATGCACCGGCAGACATCACTCTCATGATGGCTCCCGTCCTACGGGCTGCTGAGCCTGTGATCGAATGGCCCTTCCAGATTTGACGGAATAAATCCCCGCCCTTGCGCATCGAATAGGTGTACGAGGGCTTTCTCATGTCCATCTACGGTCTGCTCGCCGACGTCATGGTCGGCATTCACGTCGGGTACGTCGCGTACGTCCTGCTGGGGCAGCTTGCGATCATCGTCGCGGCGGGTTTCAAGTGGGCTTGGGCGCGCAATCCCTGGTTCCGCTGGAGCCATGTGCTGGCGATCGCCATCGTCGCGGTGGAAGCCGTCATGAAGTGGCGTTGCCCGCTCTCGATCTGGGAAGAGCAACTCCGGGTCCTCGCCGGGCAGGACATCAACAGCAGCGACACCTTCATGGGCCGCATTCTGCACAACGTGCTCTTCATCCACGGCATGCCGGAATCGTTTTTCACGACCTGCTACATTGCCACGTTCATCATCGTGGTGCAGGGACTGATCATGTACCCGCCACGGGCGTTCCGGGCGAGCTTGACGAAGTGACCTGAAATGGCGGACACTCCCGGCGGGGGATGTCATGCTTGCAGACCATGATCTGACGATCACCGCGCCGTCGCATTCACTCGACTGTGCCATCGCCATTCGGCCGGGATGGAATCGCCTTCGCATCAGTCTCGAATCCCGCGAGCGCATCGGAATTCGCAAATCGCTCTGCATCGAAGCTGATGGCATTCACCTTGCCACGCTGGCGTGGAACCGCTCACTCGCCGACGATTTCCTCGTGCGCATCGAGGGGCCGGCTCGCTCGCTCCGTCTCACGTTCCGTCATGCCCAGGGCCCGGTGCACGTGCATCGGCTGTTGCTGACGCGTGTCTCGTCGCTCTCGACCACACTGCGTGCATTGCGGGCGAAGTTGAATCTCATCAGTCAATTCAATTGCGTCGGGCCGGTTTTGAATCGCGGGACGAAGCTCCTGATCCGCGGTGATTTCCGCACCTTCGGGTGCAAGCTGCTCAAGGGCCTGCCCGACAGCCGTGTGATGCGGCTCGAAGCCAAGCGGGCCGAGGAAGCTGGTGGTGCCTGGTGGCGCCGCCGGGCACTCTCCGCGGAGCAGATCGAGAGCTTCCGCCGTCAAAGTGAGGCGATCGAGCATCCGATCCCCGTGGCCGTCTTCCTGCCCGCGGACGCCACGCGCACCGATCACGCCCGCCAGGCTGCGTTCTCCGTGCTGCGGCAAGTCTACCCGCACTGGCAGCTTCGCATTCTCTGGCCGAACGGCTCCGTGCCGGAGAAGCTCGCCTCGGCGATCCGGCACGATAGTCGTGCGGCGGTCGTCGCTGGCGACGGCAGCTTCAGCGCCGCGATCCGCCGCACTCTCGCCGAGGTGCCTTGCGAACGGGCTGTCATTCTCTCGCCCGACGCCGAGCTTGCCGAGCA
>JBGSSZ010000407.1:0-4192 GCA_041736785.1 Limnoglobus sp. | reverse complement strand
AGCGGGCGGGGTGCCCACGCCGGGTGGGCCATCGCGCAGGACGAGTTGCAGCGGTACCGGCGGGAGGGGCTGCGACCACGCGATGCCGGCTGCGCTCCCGCTCTGCCAGCCATGACAACCAGAGAGGTTGACGGTTCGGATGGACGCCATGAGGAGTAACAACCAGAAACCGCGAGGGAAGCCCGAGTTGAGGGGCGAGCTACGCCCGGCCGGAGCAGTGCGTCAGCGGGCGCTGCCCTCTCAGGCGAGTTTGCATCAAGGTGATAACGGCTTACCTGTGAACGGACACCTTCCGCTGGCCCACCCGGCGCGGGAAATCGTCTCAGCGAGCCGCCGCCGGCTTTTCGCCGAGACGCCGGTGGGGGACTGTTTCGTCGTCGTCAACTGTGGCGGTGAATGCTGGGACGGGGAGCGGTGGGTGAAGGGCTGGTGGGAGGCAGTCCAGTTCCGCCGCCCGGAGCCTGCCTATGAACTGTGCGAACGTGCCGCACGCGAAGCCACAGGGATCACTGGCGTGGACGGGTTGGTGTGCTACATCCCTCCCGGAACGCCATCAATTGCTCTGGCTCCGTTCCCCGACCTGTCTCAAGTAGACTTACGCGATTTCGCCCGCAAGCCCGAGGTGTGCTGAATCGCCAGCTTTTTGACGGTCCCGTTCCGCAGGTGGATTTGCACCTGGGCAACGCGGGACATGTGCGTGACGCGGGTGATGTGAACCCAGATTTCCGTGACGACGCTCCGCACCTTGGCCTTCAGCTTCCGCCGCACGTCCTTCAGCTCGTCGCCCTTGACCGAACCGAGCAGGCCTAACAGCGATTGCACCTCCCCGAGGTTGACCGCCTTGCAACTGGCGGCGTCGGCCTTCAACTCTTCCAGCCTGTGGACGGCTTCCTTCTTCGACTTGTGCAGGGCCTTGAGTAGCCCGTGGTAGGTCTCGGGGCTTTCCTCGTCGGGGTCGGCGGCTTTCGACTCTGCGTCCTGAATGCGGTGATCCATCACCACGAGTTTGCCGGACAGTTCCGCGATTTCCCCCTCTCGGTCGTCTCCCTCCTGTTCCACGCCCAGCACGTCGGTTGCGGTCAGTTCGGAGAGGGCTTGCAGCACCGCCTGCTCGAACGGCGGGTACGGGAAGGAAAGGCTGTTGCCTCGCCGCAGGGCACCGTTCGCCGTACCCCCGGACGTGAGGTATCGGTACGGCTTGGTCTCCCCGTCTTTTGTGGTCGCTTGGCGGAAGGTGTGGACGGACATCGTGGTCTTGTCTTCTGCGTGCCTGACGATGCCGGTGAAGAGGTTCGTCTCGAACTCGCCTGGCCGACCGAGTACGCGGAAGCGGGCCTTCATCCCCGCCTGCACTTGGAAGAACTGCTCCTCGGTGATGACGGGCGGGAAGTAGCCTTTGATCGGCTGGCCGCAATCGACCCGCTTGTTGCCCTCCTCGCGGGACTGCGGCTGGAACTCGCCGAACACGGCTCGGTTGGAGAGGATTTGCAGAACGTAGGAATCTCGCCACTTGCCGGAGTCGCCGAACGCGGGGTACTTCTTCGGGTCGGCAACGAGGTGCTGGAGGATGCGGGAGACGCCAAGGCCCTCGGCACTCAGGCGGAAGATGTCTCGGACGGTCGCGGCCCGCTCGGCAACCAGCTTGTAGCCGTTCTCGGTCAACTCCAGCCAGCGGGGGGCCATCTTCGTCATCGGCAGGCCGGCGGCCGCCCGTTCCTTCTTCCTCGCCCATGCGTCCTTCAGCCGGAAGGATTTGGTGGCCGATTCCTCGTGGGCGCGGCTCATGTAGATGAGTGGTTCGAGCAGCGAAGCGATGTCGTTGATGCTGTCCTGGGTGTAGTCCCGCCTCGGCTCGCGGGTGACAATCGAGACGCCGCTGTTTAGGATGGAGATGAAGAGTTGGAGCGCTTCCCCGACTTTGTTGCGGCTCAGGCGGTCGATGCTCTCGATGATGAGCACGGAACCGCGAAGTACCCGCCCGATGCGGATGGCTTCGAGGAACTCGGCCAGTGCCCCGACTTTGGCGTTCGCCCCGCGGAAGGCGGACACCCCGAGGTCGTTCAGGGTCAGGGACTCGTCGAGAACCCAGCCGTTCTCCTTGCAGACTTCGACGGCGAACTCGGCCTGGCGGCGAAACGACTCGCCTTTCTGCTGCTTCTTGGATGAGAACCGGATGTAGGAGAATGCTCGTGACACCTGAGCCTCCGTACTCTTCGAGCGGCGGGCAACCATGACTGATCCTCGGGTGGTGGGCATTCTACGGAGCTTTATGCAAAGTGCCAACCCGTTCGACATTGCGACCTGCATGTATTCCATCGGCATGGATCCATTCACCAAACAACCGGTTGTATCGAAGGGCTTGAACGATCGCAAAATGCAGCGGGCGTTGATGCGGTTTTTCAAGCCGGCTAATTATTTCATGGTCCGCGATGCTCTGATCCAAGCCCGTCGCGGGGATCTCATTCGCGGTTGCGACGGCCTCATCCCCGCCCAACCTCCGAAGGAAGCTCTGGAGCAACGGCGCAAGCAAGCCAATACCGCGGTGCAAGGCGACCATTACCACACAGTCGCGAACCTGGCAACGGGCGAGAAGCAGGGCGAACGCGGTGCAGGAGGAATCCCGTCAAGAGGCTATCGCCCTCGTAGAAATACCCAGACGCGGAGAAAGCGAAAGTAATTCACGCTCAGTTTGCGAGCTTACTTGTCCGTGACCTCAGCGAATGGTCGGCCAGCACGAGGGCCATCATTGCCTCGCCCATCGGCACGAATCGCGGCAGCAGACACGGATCATGACGGCCTTTCACCTGGATCTCTGTCGGTTCGCCGCTCTGCGTCACGGTTTTTTGTGGTCGCGGGATGCTGCTTGTCGGCTTGATCGCAGCACGGCAGATGATGGGCTCGCCACTCGAGATGCCGCCGAGCATTCCGCCGTGGCGATTGGTCGCGGTATGAATCCGCGGCGGCGGCGGGAGATAGAGATCGTTGTTGTGGCTGCCCCGAGCAGTGGCGCACGCGAAACCGTTGCCGTACTCAAAGCCCAGAACTGCGGGCAGTGAGAGAATGGCTTTGCCGAGGTCAGCTTTGAGCTTGTCGAAGACGGGCTCACCGAGGCCGGGGGGGACGCCGGTAGCGACGAGTTCGCAGACGCCGCCGATGCTGTCGCGGTCTTTTCGCACGGTATCGATCAGCGATTCCATAGCCGCGGCGGTTTCAGGGATGGGGCAGCGTACCGGGTTGGCTTCCACCTGTGCGAGCGTGATCGCGGTCGGGTCTGGGATCGCCGCTACGATGTCGCCAACTTGCTTGACGTAGCCGAGAACTCGGATGCCCTGTCGGGCGAGGAGCTTTTTGGCGACGGCCCCGGCGGCGACGCGGCAGACCGTTTCGCGGGCACTGCTGCGTCCGCCGCCGCGATGGTCGCGAAATCCATACTTCGCATCGAAGGTGTAGTCCGCGTGGCCGGGGCGATATTTGTCCTTGATGTCACTGTAGTCTTTGCTCTGTTGATCAGTGTTGCGAAAGAGGATGCCGATGGGCGTGCCGTCGGTGCGTCCTTCGAAGACGCCGCTCAAGATTTCGGGGTGATCGGCTTCGTCGCGTTGCGTGGTGAGCTTCGACTGACCGGGCCTGCGGCGGGCGAGATCGGGCAGCAAATCCTCGATGCTGAGTTCGAGCCCCGCGGGGCAGCCGTCGATAATGCAGACATAACCCGGCCCGTGGCTGACGCCCGCGGTGGTGATCCTGAAGAGTTTGCCGAACGTGTTACCTGCCATGTCGGCAATTATAGCGCAGTGGCCCGAACTGACCTTCCGCAGCCCTGGGAATGAGCGATAATCGAAGTGAGAGAATCCGCGGAGTGTGAGAGTATGCGCATTGCAGCGACGATGACAGTTCTTCTCAGTGTAACGGCCGCGTACGGTCAGCGGGCTGAGGTCGTGGCCAACCCGGCTCCGCGCTACAACGTGCTCTACATCGAGCGGTTCTTCCCGCAATCCTCGCCGAAGGCGACGCTTGGCTCGGTGGTGAAAGCCGCGGATTTGGGGCAGTTCGACTACCTCGCGGCGTACCTGATGGATGAAGCCGCTGCTGATGCCAAGGTGGCGACGCTGGCCCGGGAAGCCTACGCGGCCTCGGAGAGCGATTTGCGTGCGTCGCGGGCCTCGGAGCGTCGCGATCCGTTTGAGCCGCCGAG
>JBGSSZ010000398.1:0-6767 GCA_041736785.1 Limnoglobus sp. | reverse complement strand
GGTGATCCCAAGGTGCAAGCACTGCCCGCCGACAACGCCGGAGTTCCGCGGCTGGCTCGCCGCACGGCTCACGACCTTCCTGGACCAGCCGGCGGACGCCGAACCTTTCACATCGCCGCCGGAACCGCGACGCGCTCTGGAGGTGGAGGTAGTCTTTGATCAACTGGCGGTAGCAGCTTTCAGTGTTGCAAGCGATGTTCTATGGTGCGGCACGCCATCACCAGTTGATCGAGCACTTTCATGGCGGGGTACTCACATGAGTTTGCGGGGAGGGTGTTTGGGGAAATGATGTGATACTGCAAGGAATCGTAGGCTTTGGAGCTTCCTCGACAAGACGACACTCCGTTTTATCGCATCTCGTGAGCGGTTTATCGAATCTGTGCCGAGCCAGATGCGATTTCGTCTTTTGCTGATCTCGCGGAAAACACATTCGCAAGGCGTTTTTCACTTGCATGCCGTTTTGACTCAGATACTATCGCATCTGTGGATTGGGATAAACAACTGTTATGCGACAAACCCTCCCAGCTTCTCAGGGCGGAACGAATTGATGGCCGCGAATATCTTTGTCGCCGAAAACTTCGATGCAGCGCGTGTGAATCCGTCGGAATGCTCTGTTTGGCTTGATTCAACTGCGTGCTATTGGCATTTGTATCGCTACTTCGAGGGCGCAAAAGTCAATCGTACCGAGGAACTTATCGATTTATATGGAGGTGCGGAAATCGATGGTTATGAATTGGATCGGTTAGAAGATGAATTGATTGCGGCGCGCGAAGACGCAAACCACAAGCCCGATGAATGGAAGGTTCTGTCTGGATGGAATCATTCGCCATCTCGCGAGAACGAAATCTGGCAAGTCGTCAATAAATCAGAGCTTTTGGAAATCATCGGGAAAATGTTGTGGCTTATTCAATGTGCACGAGAGAAAAAGCTGAAGTTGATTGTCTCTGGTGATTAGCCGCGGAAACCGCATAACAAGGCGTTGCACCAGACCGCGGCGGCACGTAGGTTTTTCAGGGGCCAAGTGGCCCAGCGACAACGCCGAGAGTTCCTGCACGACGCCGGCCGGCGTGCCGCTGCGGAGTTGCGCCGGCTCATCCGGCCCGAAGGCCGCGGCGGTGCCAATCACTATTACGGGATCAACACCCGCGGCTCGTCGCCAAGTCGATGCTGGTACTTAGGCGATTGCGTCACAGAAACCATTCCGTGCAGGAACAAAGTTCTTGCGTGCAGATCGCCGCCGCAGTAGTATGCGTGGGGTTGGTTGTAGAATCGCATTCTCATGGCCTCCGGGGGCTGCGTCGGAGCCTGATCCCGCTGCGTGGTTATTTCGCTTCGGCGAAGCTGAAAGATCCACGCTGAGGCTCGCACCGGCGATGACCTCGCTCTATTGGGACAGGCCCGGCCCATCCCTCCGAGGCCATGAGCAGTATCCAGTTGCTGCAGAAGACGGCGGGGCATGACAGCGTAATAGTGTTCAGGGCTACTCAGCCCTGCCGCTGGAGAGCTAGTGCGTTCGGCGGTAATCCTTAATGGAGGGCGGAAGTGCGTATTCTCACAATCTTGTTATTGATGGGTATTGGATGCAACCTCTCGCTGGCGGTTGATCCACCGGGACATGTGAACCGCGAAGCACTCAAGAAATTCGACTATCTTGTGGGGAAATGGAAGGGTAAAGCAACCATTCAAATGGGGCCTGAACGGAAGGTGACTCTCACTCAGACTGAAGACGTGCAATATCGTTTGAGCGGGGCTATTTTAGTGATCGAGGGCGTGGGTACCGGCAAGATGCCGGGGCAGGACAAGGAGGGTGTGGTGTTCAACGCCTACGCCGTGTTGTCCTACAATGCGGCGAAAAAAGAGTACGCGATGAAGGCTTATCTGTCCGACGGCAAGGCGACTGATGCGTGGTTTAATGCGACGGATGGCGGGTTTGAATGGGGGTTCACAAACCCCGAGTATAAGTCCGATTCGCGGTACAGCATGAAGCGAACCGACAAGGGCGAGTGGAACGAAATTGGCGAAATGTCCCGTGACGGCGGCAAGACGTGGAGCAAGTTCTTCGAGATGACCCTGACCAAGCTCAAAGAGTAGCCGTCAATCGCGGGTGCATCGCGTAACCACGGTAGCCGAAGTCGGCCATCGGGCACCAAACCCACCGCGAAGTGATTCACGAGACGTGCTGCGAGAATCCGCGGGCCCCGGTAAGGACCACCGGATGTCCCAGCGGGCTCAGGGCGCCATGGATTTTTCTGCCGAAGCCGCCGCGGCTGCGACCCAACGCCTCGGCTGCCTGACCGCCGGTGCCGTCGACTTTTTTTCGCCCCGGCGGCCGTGACATTCGCGCGGACGCAGGTGGTGTCGATGCTGAGCCACTCGATATCGTCGTCGCGGAGTTCGGCCGCAACGCGGGCCCAGACTCGCGTTGCACCAGCGGTTGTAGCGTTGCCAGAGGCTGTTCGGCTTGCCATAGCAGGTGGGCAGGTCGGCCCAGGCGATGCCGGTCTTGGCGAGTTAGCGTATGGGGTTGAGGAAGAGACGGTTGTCATTGGCCACGCCGCCATGCTGGCTCGCCTGTCCCGGCAACAGGCCTGCGATGCGCGTCCAATGCTCGTCGCTGATATCATGACGGCTGAGCATGGCAAAACCCATGAATCAAGGCTTGCCAGCAATCGCATCTTCACCAGCTACAGTCAACACGGCCTAGCAAACCCAAATTGTACAAACACTCGCAATACTAAAGGTCCAAGTAACTGGTTGCATGTCAACTCCAGAATGGCAAACGATCTGAAGAATGAAAAAGCGAAAACTCTGTCGACATGGTGCGGGATCACAGCTCATTGACCGAAACAGACTGTGCGCTCAACACTCCTGCCCCAAGCAAACTGCTCTTTCCGACGAAAGCCCAGAAGTGAATAACTTTGAGGCAAGTGAATAATTCATGAGAATACAAATAAGATTATAGCTGACTTTGATTCCTGTGCTAGATATTCTGATTATACCGCATCCGCCTTTGTGCCCCAATGACAACTCGCCATGCGGATACATTGCCGACTGACAAGAGTATACTTCGTCGCCTGACACTCAATGATGATCAGGCCGCAAATGAACTTAATCACCGGTATGCGCGGCGTATCTCCGCTTTAGCCCGAGCCAGACTCAGCAATTCACTCCTTGGCCGCTCCGACGAAGACGACGTGGTTCAGTCGGTCTTCCGCGTCGTGTTTGAGAAAGCCCGTGAAGGTGCCCTCTACATTCCAGATGGCAACACTCTCTGGGAACTGCTGGCGGTTGTCACCTTGAACAAGGTGCGGACACTCCGGGCGCATCACACCGCCAGCTGCCGCGACACACGCAGCACGGTCAGTTGGCAGGACAGCGAAATTCCCGTGGGGCTCTGCATCGATCACGATCAGATCGCATTGGCGGTTCGGGACGTGCTGCAATCGTTGCCGAACGAGTTCGTCGAGATCATCGAAATGCGGCTTCAGGGGCACAATGTGGATGACATCGCAACGAAAACGGGGCGTTCGCTACGTTCCACCGAGCGGGTGCTTCAGGCGTGTCGGGAACATTTGAAATCGTTTTTCGCGCCGAAGCCTTCGTGAAAAAAAACGAAGCATTTCGCGAATGCGAACCAATCTGGCGGTGTCCGGCCGATGCGGACGTTTTCTCTAGTACCAATGGCTGCGCCGCAATGAGCGAATCAGTCCTTCGAGGGGACATCATCCGGAGACTGTCATGATTGCTCAAGATCGGGAAATCGACGGCTACATTTCGGCGTACGAATCCTCCGCTCAAGGCGAAGGCGACCGACTGCCGCTGGACTCGTTTTTGCCGCGAGTCGGGAATCCGCTGAGAATCCGGGTTCTTGAAGAACTTGTGCGCGTGGACATGGAATACCGATGGAAACGCCAGGACCGCGCGCTCCTCGATGGCTACCTCACGCGCTTTCCGGAGATCAACCGCGAGCCGTTCAAGTCGGGTCTGGCGATTGAGGAGTACCGTCTGCGGCAGCGCGCGGGAGAAACTCCGGCAAAGGAGGAGTATCGGGATCGCTACGGCGTCGACGTCCAGCAATGGCCCGCAGTGGTGCCGGAGACGAGCAAGCCACGGCGGACGGTCGCCGGAAGCCGGCTCATCGATGAGGCAGAGAAAACGGATGTGTTCGACCACGTCTCCAGTGCACAACCGAATCAGCCGGACGCAACAGCCCTACGGAAGTGGGATCTGGACGAGGCGATGGCCGCGGCAGTGTTCCCGGTGGCGGGCGATGACTTCCTGGACTTCAAGCTGCTGCGGGAATTGGGACGCGGTTCGTTTGGCCGCGTCTTCCTCGCCGAACAGCGTGGCATGGCCGACCGCCCCATGGTGCTCAAGCTCGCCCCTGATCTCGGGTGCGATATTCACAGCCTGGCCCGGCTCCAGCACACCAACATCGTGCCCATCTATTCGACGCACCGTACCGCCGCAATGCAGGCGTTTGGCATGCCGTACTTCGGTGCGCTCACGCTCGACAACATCCTGCGAACCCTTCAGCCTGCGGATCTGGCACAGCCGGCGGCCTGGATCGGGGAGATGCTGGCCGCCGTTCCGAGTGCGCGCGGAGCCGCCCCGGCTGTCGGTTTGCAGACACTCAGCGCTGGTCGCTACACCGATGCCATCCTCTGGATCGGGGAGCGCCTCGCCGACGCTCTGGTCCACGCTCACGATCGCGGCATCATTCACCAGGACATCAAGCCTGCCAATGTCCTGCTCTCGGACGACGGCCAACCGATGCTGCTGGACTTCAATCTCGCGCGAGACACTTCGATGGTGTGGTCGATGCGGGCCCGTATCGGCGGCACACTACCCTATATGTCGGCCGAACAACTGCTGGCATTCAACGAACAGCAAGCGGCGGAGATTGGTCCGGCGATCGATCTCTACTCGTTGGGCGCTTTGCTTCATCACATGCTCACCCTCGAAACGCCCTATCCGATTCGCCGCGGCGAGATGGACGTGATCCTGCCGCAGATAATCGCCGACCGGAAGACGGATCCGGCCGGATTGCGCCAACGCAATTCGGATGTATCCCCCGCCACGGAGGCGATTGTCCTGAAGTGCCTGGCGACCGATGCGAAGTTGCGCTATCAGTCCGCGGCGGAGTTGTATGAGGATCTGGTTCGCCAGCGTGCCAATCGTCCATTGAAGTACGCTGATGAAGCGTCCACGGCCGAGCGAGTCAGAAAGTGGTACCGCCGGAACCGCTGGATCACCTCGCCGCCGGCGCTGGCAGCGACTGCAGCGGCTCTGCTGCTGACCGGTGCAGCAATCACAGTGCAATTGTCGCTGGAATCACGGGCCCACGGGCAGGAAGCCAACCGCCTGACCGCACTGCGAAAGCTCGACGAATTTCTGGGACAGGCAGACCAGGTCCGCCAGGCAGCGGGAACACCGTCGGGATTGCAGGAGGTCCTGGCGACGTCTGCAACGGCACTGGGCATGTACGACGCCACTCGCGATGATTGGGAACGTGCCGAGGACGTGCAGCGCTTGCCTGCTGCGGAGCGGGAGCGTCTGCGTGGCGTGGTCGGCGAATTGGCGTTTCACTCCGCGAGAGCTGAAGCACTGGTGAATCGTGACTCCGATGCCGCAGCGAAGTTCAACGCTTTGGCCGAGTCCGCGCTCGATGCCACGACGCGTGCTGTTGTGGCGCAGCGAAACGGGAATGCCGCGCCCGTCGGCGACGGAGGCCGCGGCGATTTTCTCTGGGCACTGGATGCCGCCGCCTGCGGGCGACCCCGATCGGCGCTGCCCGTCGTCACCGGATTTCTTGCACTCCACACTGATGATTTCGGCGGATGGTACCTCAAGGCCCGTTGCCATGACGCCCTGGGCCAGTTCGAAGATGCCCATGCCGCATACTCCACCTGTGCCGCGCTGAAGCCGGCCCTGGCCTGCACCTATGTCGCTCGCGGTGAGCTTGCATTTCGCAACGGGTCGCAACTGGATCAGGCCCTTGCCGACTTCAATCGTGCGATTCAGCTTGATCCCCGCAATGCCGACGCACACTTCTATCGTGCGACCACGCTGGAGGCTGTGAAGCGACTTGACGAGGCAAACAAGGAACTTAACTCGCTGGAATCGCTGACACCGGAAGCCCTGCGTGTGCCCTACGTCCGCGCCCGTGTCCGCGAGGCGCTCGGTGATACTGCCGGGGCCGCGACCGACCGCGAACGGGTCCGCAACGCCGTGCCGCGAACGTCCAACGATTTCATCACCCGCGGCAACTTTCGGCTGGCCGAAGACCCGCAAAGTGCTCTGGCGGATTTCCAGGATGCTTCGCGTCTCGATCCCTTCTCCAACGAGGCCTTGCTGAATCAGGCGCACGTCCTCGGCGAGCGGCTCGGTCGTGTCGCGGAGGCGGTCGCCGTCACCGACAGACTGCTCGCGATGAACCCGGATCACCCGATGGCGCGCGGCGGTCGTGCTGTCTATCTGGCCCGCCTGTGCCAAACCGCGGTCGCGGTCGCCGATCTCGTAATGAATATTGGAGGCGGCGAACGCCGGTTGCCCGGTCGGTTTCCCCCGTTTCTCGCCAAGCCGGCGTTCCATGCGGCGTTTGCGGCAAGCCAGTTGTTTGCGGATCTTGGCGTTCACTCGAAATCCTTTCGGCAGGTGATGAAGCTCGAAAAGCAACTTCATCCAATACCGCAGAAAGCCAAAGAGATTTCGAGTTGATTCGTTCGCCTCTCGTATCAACGACAGGTGGCTTCGCTTGATTGAGG
>JBGSSZ010000394.1:0-10891 GCA_041736785.1 Limnoglobus sp. | reverse complement strand
CGCGGGTCTTTGGCTTTGCCATGCAGTGCAAGGGCGTCTGCCGCCAGCCGTCGCACGTCTGGAGAAGCATCGTTGAGCAGCAGCCGGAACAGATCCTCCACAGCCGGGGACCAGTGCGCCTGCATCACGCCGAGCGCCACCATTCGGCCATCGGGTGAGAGTTGATTCGAGATGAACGCCCGCAGCACGGCTGTGCGGGCCTCGGCTCCGCGGCGGACCAGTTCCTTGCGGGCTTCGATGCGATCGGTGAAGTCAGGTGCGTCGAGCTTTGCGACAAGCTGCTTCGTGGGCAACTTGAGGATTTTGGCCCAACTGTCGAGCCCGCGGAGCGGCAGAGCCGGGGACGAGTCCGTGCCGACCCAGGTCATGCGATAGATGCGGCCATGGACTCCGTCGCCAAAGAGCCGACCCGCGCCGCCGCTGTCAGTCCGCCAGTCGCAGACGTAGATCGCGCCGTCGGGGCCAGTCACCATCTGGCAGGGGCGGAACAGCGGATCGCTCGATTTGAGAAACTCAAACTCGTGCGTGACTTCGAACGACGCCCCGTTGGGCGCGACTTTGTATGCCCGCACGAGCTTGCGGAAGACGTCGGGGTAAAACTGCAGTCCGCGATATTGCTCGGGGATGCGGGTGTCGTTGTAGATAAGCATCCCGGCGGGTGAGCCGCGACCGGTCTTGAGCATGGGCGGCAGCTTGCCGGGGAGTTCACCGGCCACTGCACCGCGTGTGAAGTCGGGGCGGCAGCAGCGGGCACCGGTCTTCAACCGCCAGCCGTAGTCGATCCCCTCGGCCACATGCACGAGCCGGCAACCGGTGAACTTGGAGCCGTCTTCATTGTCGTTGTCGGCGTGGAAGAAGTTGAATTTTTCGTCGTAGCAGAGATCGCGATAGGGGTTGCGGTAGCCGAGTGAGTAGGTCTCCATCTGCGAGCCGTCGGGGTTGCAGCGGAACACCGCCCCGGTGCGGAGGACCGTGGCTCGCGTGCCGTCGGAGCCCTCGGCATAGTTGTCGTCGTCGCCGCTGGTGATGTAGAGCTTGCCGTCGTTGCCGATGGTCAAGCCGGAGACTTGATGGTGGTGGAATCCGCAGAAGCCCTGAGCGATGGTCTCGCGGGTGTCCCAGGTCCCGCCGGGCCGCGACTGCCGATAGCGTCGCACGGTGCCGCGACTGGCGGTGTAGAGCCAGCCATCGTGCCAGAGCAGGGTGGAGGGGATTTCCTCAGCGATGATCGTGCTGGACTGATCGTAGGATTTGGTCGCCGCGTTCCACTTCAGCACCTTGATGGGGTCGGTGACGAATTTCTTCATGGTGGTGACGAGCCGTGTGGTGCCGTCCTGAAAGTGGACTGTCTCGCGAAGCTCGAACCAGGCACCGCGGAGTGCGGGATCGGGGGCCCACTCGGCGACGAAGAGTGTGCCATCGGGCGCGAAGGCGAGCCCGGTGGGATTCACCACGACCGGGGCGTCTGCGACGATCTCGACACGGAACCCGGCTGGGGCCATCAGCCCGGTGAGCCGAGGATCGTGGATGCCTTGATCGACATAGGTGATGGGAAAGGGCGTCGGTCGTGGTGCCGACTCGAACTGCCCGAAGTCGCCGGGTGGAACCGGTGGTGCTGCGGTGGCGACGGCGCAGAGGACCGCACAGAGCAGGAGCGTGGGGAGTTTGAGCATGGAAAATGCCATGGGGTGGGGAGCGTCAGCGTAGACATTTCATAATACCAGACCGCCCCATGCAACGCGGAAAGCTGCCCTAGCGGCGGAATTATCGCCACAAGCCGCCGATATTACCGCACTCACCGTTTCAAGGCGCATTCAGTCTGAGGCCGCCCGCGTCAGCCGATCGCGGATGGCGTGCCATTCCACCCGGTCCGGTGGCAGCACCACGATCAATGCGTCGTGTAGTCCGTCGCACTCGTGCAGTATCGCATACAGATTCGCCGCATAGACTTCGGGCGAAACCGATGTGGTCAATTCACTGATGATCCGCGCACGCCCTGCCCATTCCGCGGCAAGCCTCTGGGCATCGCTCTCATCCACTGCCAACAGCAGCCGCGACTGGGGCGAATAGTGTTTCTCCATCAATCCCGGCGAGCGTGCGGCACCCAGCAGTCCTGCGGTATCGAGCGGACCCGTGACTGCCTCAATGCGGGCGGCGTCGATCCATCCCGGTCGCAGGATGCGGACCGCATCGCCCGTCGCATCCACCACAGTGCTCTCGATCCCGATGCGGCAGGGTCCGCCATCGAGGATGAGCGGGATGCGATCGCCGAGGCTCTTGATCACATGTTCCGCCCGCGTGGGTGAAATCCCCGTCGAGCGATTCGCACTCGGAGCCGCGATTGGCAGCTCGCAGGCATTCAGCAGAGCCAGGGCGACGGGATGATCAGGGCAGCGCAGCGCAACCGTGTCACCGCCCGCGGTCACGATGTCGGGCACCATGTCGGACTTCTTCAACACGATGGTCAGCGGGCCGGGCCAGAACGCCTCTGCGAGCATGGCGGCGTTTTCTGTCCAAT
Source organism: Limnoglobus sp. (assembly GCA_041736785.1). GTDB lineage: Bacteria > Planctomycetota > Planctomycetia > Gemmatales > Gemmataceae > JBGSSZ01. The sequence continues at coordinate 8,373 of JBGSSZ010000394.1, read as the reverse complement.
CGTCGGTGAGCGATGCTCCCTGCACGAAGTCGCAGACATGCACGATAAGCGGATTGGTGGCGGGCCGCCCTTTGGCAGTGAAAATCTTCGCCACCGCATCATGTTCCAACGCATTCGCACCGAGGCCGTAAACAGTCTCGGTGGGGAACGCGACGAGTTCACCGGCGCGGATGAGTTCGGCAGCCTCGGCGATCACGGAGGCGTCGGGATCCCGTTCATCGACCTGCACGACTTTCGCCATGGCGGAGTGTCCTTCCAAAGCCATCTTGGTAAAACCATTATGAAGTCTGTCGTGTCATTCAGGAAGGCATCAATGGCCGAACGCCGTAGTGTGGCCAGTTTGCAGCCGCCGACCGCTGAGCAGCGGCGGATCGCAAACGACAACTTCGACCGTGCCCGCCAGGTGCTCGCGGGGGGCAACCACGATTACGGAATCAACCTCCTCATCACCTGCTGCAAGCTCGATCCCGGCAACCTGCCCTTCCGCCAGGCACTCCGCAAAGCTCAGAAAGACAAGTACGGCAACAACGGCAAGGGGAGCTGGCTCGCCTTCCTCACCACCCGCCGCAACCGCACGCGGGCTCAGATTGCCAAGTCCAGTGGCGACTACCGACGCTGCATCGAATTCGGAGAACAGGTCCTCAGCAAGAACCCCTGGGATGTGGGGATGCAGATGGACATGGCGACGTCGTTCGACGCGCTCGGCCTCGTCGATCTAGCCGTCTTCAGCCTCGATCAGGCCCGCCAGAAAAACCCGAAGGACGCCACCATCAACCGCGCCCTCGCCCGGCTGTTCGAGAAGCGAGGCGACTGGAAAAAGGCGATGGCGATGTGGCAGAAGGTCCGCGACGCCGCTCCCGGCGATGTCGAGGCCAGCCACAAAGCCAAGGACCTCGCCGCCAGCGAAACCATCGCCCGCGGCGGCTACGAGCAGGTCGTCAGTGGCTCCAAGGAAAGCCCGGTCATCGCCAGCATCGAGTCGAGCGTCGCCGAGAAAGCGGACAAGGTGAATCGCGACGTGGCGGCACTGCAGAAGCGTATCGAAGCCGACCCCACCGAGGCAACTCTCTATCTGCAACTCGCGGCGTCGTACAAGAAGAGCGGCGAATTCGAACGGGCGAAAGCGGTCCTCACGCAGGGTCTCGGACCCACCGGCAACAATCCCGCCATCCAACTCGAACTCTTCGAGACCGACCTCGCACCGTTTCGCAGGCAACTGGAAGCCACGCAGCAGCAACTGGCGAAGCTCAGGAACCGCAACGGTGACGAACCTGAGGATGTCGACGCACCCGACGAGCAGGAACTGCTCCGCAGCCAGCACAAGCTCACCAAAGAGATTCACACTCGCGAGATTGAGATCGCCCGTGCCCGTGCGGATCGCTCGCCGAATGACCTCAGCCTGCGGCTCGACCTCGGGCAGAAACTGCTGCGACTCGACCTCATCGATCAGGCCATCGCCGAGCTTCAGAGTGCCCGCCGGGATGACAAGCTCAAGGGCAAAGCCTGCCTGAACCTAGGCCACTGCTTCCGCAAGCGGAACAACTGGCGGCTGGCCCAGCGCAACTTTGAAGAGGCTCTGCAGAGCCTCGCCCCGAACGACGACGCGTCGCGGAAAGAAACGCTCTTTCAGCTTGCGACCGGAACGGCGGAGAGCGGCGACGTGGCGAAAGCACTCGACTTCGGACACGAATTGGCCAATCTGGATTTCAACTACAAAGGCATCGGTACGTTGCTCGACGACTGGCAGACCCAAGTCGCGTAAGTTCAAATCGGCAGCCGCACTGACACTTTGGTCCCGCGGCCGGGCTCGCTCTCCACATCGATGCTGCCGCCATGAGCGGCGATGATCTTCCGTGCAGTGGCGAGGCCGAGACCATTTCCGTCGGGCTTGGTGGTGAAGAACGGCTTAAACAGTTTCGCGACCACTTCAGGCTCGATGCCGCAGCCGGTGTCGATCACGGACAACACCACCTCGCGAGCTTCGACGCGTGCCTGCATCGTCAACGTGCCTCCCTCGGGCATCGCGTCCTCGGCGTTCAGCAGCAGATTCAGCAGCACCTTCTCGATCATGTCGCGGTCGATGTTCACGGGCGGCAGGTCGGTGCAGGGGTAGCAGTCGATAGTGATGTTCTTGTCGCGAGCGGTGGGGCCAACGAAATCGATCAATCGTGCGAGCACGTCGCCCAAGTCAGTCGGTTCGAGATGGAGTTCTTCGATTCGCGCAAATCGCAGAAAATCGTTGGAGAGATCGACCAGCCGCTGGCACTCGCCGATCATGAGCTTGATTCGCTCGGCCGCACGGCGTTCGCGCTGCGACTTGGCGTCTTCAAAATCTTCGCTGAGCAGCTGCAAGTTCAGGAGCACCGTGCCCAAGTGGTTCTTCATGTCGTGAATGAAGCCGCCGGTCGTCTCGGAGAGATCGATGAGTTGTCGTGTCGCGGTGTCGGCAGGGGTCGCCATGGGTGGCCCGTCCTCGGATAACAAATCTACTCTACGCGAGGCGAGCATGAGCGAAGCGATCATTCACATCGACGGTGCAGCCCGGGGCAATCCCGGACCGGCTGCGTTCGCGGTTGTCATCGAGCAACCGGGCCGGAGTGCGGTCGAGGAAAGCGCCACGCTCGGCACCGCGACCAACAACGTCGCTGAGTACACCGCTCTCGTGCGGGCACTCGAACTCGCTGTGGAGATGGGCATTCAAAAAGCGACCGTGTACAGCGACAGCGAACTGATGGTCAAGCAGATGAGCGGCGAGTACCGTGTGAAGCATCCTGATTTGCAGCCGCTGCATCAGGCGGCGAGCCATCTGCGCAAGCAGATTGGCAGTGTGACGATCACGCACGTGCGGCGGGAGCAGAACAAGCGTGCAGACGAGTTGTGCAACATCGCACTCGATGGCGCGAAACCGAAACCGGTGCCAGGTACGCCGGCGAAACCCAAAGCGGTGGTGAGCGATGCCGCGGTCCGGGCCGACGCGATCGTCTGCCTGGACGCCGCCATCAACGCCACCGCCAAACCACCTGCGGAACTGGTCTGGGACCAGATCTGGTCGATCCTCGAAGAGGGCGGCGTGCTGAAAAAACGATAGCGACACTTCGCCGCAGCGTCAGAATTTGCGACGCGCGATTCTGCGAGTGTGGGCGGCAGTCACTATACTGTGGCCATGAAACACATCCTTCTCCTCGCGCTGTTCTGTTGCCCACTCCTGGCTGATGAGCCGTCGCCCAAAGTCGCGGTCGACCTCAAGATTCTCGACGAGATCAAGAGCCACAACACCATCGAGCCGAACCTGCGGCATCTCAGCGATGTGATCGGGCCGCGGCTGACCGGCTCGCCGAGCCTGGTGACCGCGAACAAATGGGCCGCGGACAAGTTCAACGAATACGGCCTCAGCAATGTGAAACTCGAACCCTACGAAATCCCGATCGGATGGACCCGAGGCACCGCGACGCTTTCGCTCGTGGAGCCGGTTGCCAAAACGCTGACCGTGGCGAGTGCCGGCTGGGCACCTGGTACCGACGGCACCGTGACCGGACCGGTCGTGCTCTTCGAACCACGGACCCGCAAGGATCTGGAGAACTACCGCGGCAAGGTCAAAGGCGCGATCCTGCTCCGCGGGAAGCCCGCCAACGTCAGCCCGGTCAACGACACCCGCTACGGTGCGGGCATGAACCGGCCGCCGAGAAGTGAGCTCAAATCGGATGAACTGAACGAATTCCTTCGCACCGAGGGCGTCGCCGCCACACTGCGGGACAGCGCCAAGCCGCACGGATTGCTTGTCACGACTGGCGGATTCCGCGACGGTGATGACCGCGTCAAGGCCGTGGCACAGGTGCCGTCGCTCTTCGTCACGCACGAGGACTACGCGATGCTGTATCGGTTGCTCACCGACCACAAGCTCGAGCCGAAGGTCAGCATCAATATCAAGAACACGTTCAGTGATGGCCCGGTCACGGTCTACAACACCGTTGGCGAATTGCCTGGCACCGAAAAGCCCGACGAGATCGTGGTGATCGGCGCTCACATCGATTCGTGGGACCTCGCCCGCGGCACGACCGACAACGGCACCGGCTCGAGCATCGTCCTCGAAACCGCCCGCACGCTCGGCGCACTGGCCAAGCAGGGCATCAAGCCGAAACGCACGATTCGGTTCGCCCTGTTCAGCGGTGAAGAGCAGGGGCTGCACGGCTCCAAGAACTACGTCAAGCAGCACGCCAGCGAGCTTGAGAAACACTCCGCGGCGATCATCCACGACACCGGCACCGGCAAAGTCATGAACCTCCGCACCATGGGCCGGGCCGCGATCCTGCCCGTGCTCGGCCCCGAACTCGAAAGCCTCAAGAGCGTCGGCTTCGAAGGGCTGACCGTCGAGTCAATGGGCGGCACCGATCACCTGCCGTTCGAAGCCAAGGGCGTACCAGGATTGCCCTGCAAGCAGGACATGGACGAATACCGCTTCACCCACCACACGCAGAGCGATACTTACGACAAAGCAAAACCGGCCAACCTCGTGCAGGGAGCCCAAGTGCTCGCCGTCACAGCGTACCGCATTGCTGATTTGGACAAGCTGCTGCCGCGCGACAAACCGAAGCGTGGCGAGACATCGAAGGAAAAGAAAGACTCAGCGAAGCCGAAGCCATGATGCGGCGATAGGAGACGGGTCGGCGGCAGTGGGCGAACGTTACTTGGCCCGCTGCCTGCCTACCTCGCCACATGCTTCGGTTTTTCGAGGAACAGCAGGTGTTTAGTTCGTGTTTTCCTTCGCGTCGGCCACCCAGCGCTCCTGAGGCAGTTCATCTTAGTCGTGGCGAATTTGGAAATGACACAATTTTACTTGTTGCGTCTTTGTTGGATGGTGGCTATGCTATTGTTCTTTGGACTCGGTCATCCGGCAAGGTGTCCGTGATCGCTGCCGAAGAGCTAGGCCTGAGCACACGGAGTAGGCGCCTTTTCCCAGATGGACAAATTGATCCCGCAGCCGTCGTACTCGGGAATCGTTTAGGCGGGCAAGCAAGTGTTAGGCTTGAGGGTTTTGGAAACCGAGAGTTTGACTTCATCAGTGGCAGATATGTCGGGCAAACGTTCGGTGGGAAAGCGCTCGAGACGAAACCTAAGAACTTTCTAAACCCGTCGCGCAGAACTCAAATTCGTAAAACAATTGAGGCTGCGAAGGCAACTGACAGGCTGCCACTGTTTAATTTCGAAGGTGTCATTCCACACCCCGAGATTGTTAGTTTTATTTGTCGCAATGCTGACAGACTAAATATCAAGCCAGTAATTACTAACATTACGCCAAAACCACGATGAATACAATTAAGCACTGCAACGCGTACTATACGTATGCTGCTATTTCCAAAGATGCTATTGATGCTATTGCATCACAATTTGCAGGTCAAGGCCTTAGTGTAGACGTTTGCAATACTAGCATTGAGTTTGAATTTGAAGGTAGGGATATTGATAACTTTATTATTCAGAGTTTCAAGAAAGTTGCGTTGTTTGTTTGTGAAGCTAGCGGCGAGTTACGATGTGAGCTGTACGACGACGAAGCAATCGATCCGCGTTTCGTTTTCTACACTATTTCGGATCGAAAGTTGTTTGCTCAAGAAGCACGAATTGTGCGATCTAACGCTATTGAGCCTGTTGAGTGAGATGTACCTGTGACCGGCCGAATTGTGGTCGCATTTGTTGCCGAATTCGGGGAATCGTTTTTGTGCCATGGCTATCTCGCTTTGCTCGTTTCGAATTGGTGCAACGGGCCAATGCGTGCGACCTTGTTCGGGGATGCAGCGGCCAGGGCTGTTGTCATCGGACACGACAGTGGAGACTCTTATCGCATTGCGGTCCTGGTCGCTGAGTGAGCCGGGGTCCTTACGGCTTCCGCCTGGCCTTGAGCCGATCCCACTCGCGTTTCAGAAACTCGTTGGGTGGCGGGAGCTTGTCGAGCCAGTCGGCGTGATGGCGATAGCCGCTCTGGTCCGGTTTCGCGAGGCACTCTCCCGCGCCGCGGAAGTGAAACGCATACGCTGCTCGCTCGGCTTCACGGCGACGGGCCGCTAGTCGCTCCTCATCGGTCGCGGTCCAGTCATCAGTCTGCCAGACTGATAAATCCGCAGCGGAATGACTCATGACCAGCGAGCGGCCATTCGGGCTGAACGCCACGCGAGCAGGAAAGGCGTAGTCGCCGAGTCGCTTCGATGGCACACGTTTGAACAACGCTTCGTCACCCTCCGCGGTAACGTAGATCGTCAGCGTGTCGTCGAATCGGGCGACCGCGAGGCGGCGACTGTCCGGGCTGAAGGCGAGACCCGTCGATGGCCCGAGTGACACCCGCGCCCAGTTTTTGGAGCGATCCGCGAGGTTGACGGCGAAGACCCGCGGGCCGGCGTCGTCATTGTGAAAATCAATCCCCGCCAGCCACTCGCCGTTCGGGCTGACGGCCAGGCTGCGGATGGAACTGTCCGCTTCCCGGGCAATCTTCTCCCGGCTCAAGTCAGCCAGCGTGAGCACGTGAATGCCGTTCTCCTCGGACCGCACTGCCGTGATGCCCATGTAGAGTTTCTCGCAGCGGGGGTCGAATGCCAACGCTGTGAAGCCGTAGCCGTCGGGCGTTTCGCGATGGATGTATTTTCCGTCAGCGGTTGCGATGAAGAGTTCGCGGTGGATGTCCTTTTCATTCCGACCGTCGACCGAGTAGCCGGCGACGATGCTGCCGTCGGCGGAGATCGCCGCACTGACCATCAGCCCCCGGATCTCCGGGAACTGCCGGATGATTTTCCCGGTAGTGGCATCCCAGAGGCAAGCGTGCTTTTTGCCGATGCCGAACAGTCTGCGACCGTCGGCCGAGAGCGCGAAATCAGTTGCGATCTTGGTCGGCCTAACGAGCATGTCTTCGAAAATGACGCTGTTCTGCATGGTGTATGTGGCAGGATCGAAGACAATCATCTGAAAGCGGCTCGTGTCGAGCGATCGTGCATATCCATCGGAGCCGAACCACAGCCCGCCCAGAAACGCTCCGCCGTGCGAAGGCTTGTGCAGCAGCTTATCGACCGGCATGAGAGTGCCATCAGTTCGTTCGCGGGTGAGGTCCCAGGCAATCGCCAGTCCATCCATGCCGCCCGTGTAGAGCCGCCAGCCGTTCGGGTCGAACGCCAGCGTGCGGGCACCGGTGGTGTGGCCGCGCATGCGGACCACTTCGCGGGCTTCGGCGAGATTCCAGAGTCGGACACTGCCGTCGTTGCTGGCTGTGGCAATGTGACGGCCATCGGGGCTGAAGGAGAAGTTGAAGATCCGGTTGGTATGGCCTCGGAGTTCATATTCGGTGCGGCCTTCGGGGACGGAATCGACGCGAATCCACGTGCTCTGATTGTGAAGGACAGCCAGACTGCGGCTATCCGGGCTGAATTCGAGACGCGTGTGTTCCAGCACCGGACCCTGAGTACGGCTCGAGAGCCGCTGCCCGGTCTGCAAGTCATACACATCGAGTCGGCCGTTGCTGTCGTTTTTTTGCCACTGCGAATGCGTCACAGCCAGGTAGCGGTTGGTGGCATCGATCGCACAATTGTGGACGTGGGTGTCCGGTGCCGTCAGCAGCGTTGATCCTGTCCGGGGATCGATGACGTGCATCACGTCCTCCACGCTGACGACGATCCGCCAGTCCTTGGAACTCTGAACCATCTCAGGAATTGAGTTGACGTACCCTTTGAAATTGAGCGTCCTGGTGACCATGCCCGTGTCAGTATCGAGGATCTGAAGCTCATTACGTGCCGAAGCACGGCATGCGGAGCGCCCGTCCGGCGAGATTAGGACAGATCGTGCGATGCCGTTGTCTTCGCTTCTCTCGATGCTCGGCCAGTCGTGGAGAACCTCGCCGCTCGGGTAGCGGAGTATGCGGATGCCACCCAGGTGCGAACTGACGACCACCGTCTGTTCGTCGCGCCAGATGATTTCCCGTGCCGCTTCGGGGAGATAATCCTTCCAGACTTGGAAGATCTTGCCGTCGTCAGTGTTGGTGAAAAAGGCCTGCGCGGGGACGAACGCATCGAAGCCCTGGTCGAGGTAGGGATTGCCGCCCGAGATCATCAATGTCTTTCGGTCGGGACTCTGCGCGAATCTATGTGTCCAGACGTAGTCGATGGTTTTGGCATCGTCGAAGAGCATTGTCGACCAGAGATAATTACTGCCGAGCCGGTTCAGGTAGTGCCATTCCCAATGGCGGTAGTCCTGCTGGCCGGGTTCGATCTTTCCACTGGTCGCGAGGAGCAGTTGCGCTTTGCGCCAATCACCGGACTCGAGCATCAGGGCCGTGACCGACACCTGACTGCTGTAGAGGCTGCGTGCCTTGCTGGCGGCGGCTTTCTCGGCAGCCTTCTGCGC
>JBGSSZ010000387.1:0-4954 GCA_041736785.1 Limnoglobus sp. | reverse complement strand
CTCGGCGGGATCGCGCGGTCGCTGTGCGGCGTTTGGCATTGCGGCCGCGACGTCGTCTTCAAAACCCACGCGCGAATACGGCTCGCGGATCACGCTCACGCCAGGATACGCCGCTGCGATCCGCCGCAGAAGAGCTTGCGTGGTCGGGTCGACCACCGCGTCACGGGGCAGGGCGAGAGCTTCATCATCCATCCCGGCGCGGATGCGATCGAAGTTCTTCTGCAACGGCGGCGTGAGCACGCGCTCCAGTTGCTGCAGGAGCTTCACGAGTGCCTCAGTGTCGACGTTTTCCACAGAGTGATCGAGATCGGTCTGCCGGTGGATGAGATCAGTGAGTTGATTGAAATCACGCATCATCCGAGGTGCGGACTTGTCGGTGAGTTCGTACTCGGCGACGAGTGCGGCCATCGTGAGTTGTGCCAGCCGCAGATCGAGCCGGCGGCGGAGCAGTTCGTCCTGTTTGATGTTCGCACTCGCCAGCAACCGCTGCAGGCGGGCGAGGCGGAGGTCGTAGAGTTCGCGCAGACGGTTGTCGCGGAGATCGACCAGTTGCTTGCGGTCGCGTTCGATTTCATCGATGGCTTTACGGCGATCGACGGGCGGAATCGCCGGCAATTCAATATCGACGGTCTCCGTGGTCGCGATCAGAGCCGCGATGCGGGCGAGGATGGTTTCGAGGCCGAGTTGCGAGCGAGCGTCGGGCGAAGCCACGATCATCAGTGGGCGGCGGGCACTATTGGCATCGCCGCGGAGCATGGGGATGAGATCGACGAGCAGCGGATTCACGATGTGCCGGTCGACGAGGACGAGATCGAAGTCGCTGGAGCGATCGATGCGCTGGGCGAGTTGACGACCGGTGCCGAGGAGTTCGACCTGGTAGCCGATGGTGCGGAGGAGCCCGGCGACCTGATCGCCGCGAACGCTGTTCGGGTCGGCGACGAGCGCCTTGCCCTGGCTGCTGCCGCTGGCGGCATCAGGAGCGATGGCCCGCTTGAGCACATCCACGATGCGGGCGTGGGCACCGTGCTGAGCTTTCGGGATGTTCAAGAGAGCCAGTGCGGCTGCGATCTGCACGCGGGGATCGGGGTAGTCGAGTGCTTTTACCAGCACCGGCGGTCGCGTGCCACCGCCGGCTGTCAGTTCGACTGTGCCGGCACTGCGGTCGGCTTTGTCACCCAACGACTGCACCAGCCCGAGCGCGAGGGCCGTGTTGTTCTCAGAGATTGCCTGATCGAGCAGCCTGACGAGGGTACTCGGCGGTGCGACGGCGAGCAGCTTGAACGCATTGGCATCGTTCGCCGCGAGGTCGGAGAATCGCACGCGTTCCACAGCCCGGCTCGTGGAGAAAGCGAGGAACAGATCGGTGGCAGGCTCATAGCTGGCGTTGCGTTCAATCGCCCAGCGGAGATACTTCAGGCCGAATTCCTCCTCAGCGAAGCTGCGGCTGACATCCTGGGACTTCACCAGATTGCTGGCCGCATCCCAGGACCACAGCTTGACGCGGGAATTGGCACTGTCAATGGCAGCGAACTTCGCCTTGCGTTCGTAGAGCGGGCGGGCGAAGCGTGTGAGTTCTTCCTCCGCGGTGCGGCGTTCAAACGCTACCGCGTAGAGTGCCTGCAGCTTCTTGGTTGCGAAGTCCCGCAGTGGGTTCGGATCGTTCTTCGGCAGCGCGGAGAGATACCAGAGATACGGCAGTGCATTCGAATCGGTGTTGACGGCGAGTTGAATGAAATCAGGGCGGTGAGCCAGTGCGGTGAGCGTCATCAGCTTGAATTCGTCCGCCATGCCCTGAGCGGCGGCGAGCACGCCGGGCACGATCTCCGGCCCGAGTTCGGTGATCGCCCGCAGCACGGCGGCCCGCTGTTCGGGTTCGTTGTCGAGCCGCAGCGATTCCATGAGTTGCGTCACGACGGCATCGCCGCTGCGCTTGAGTTCGGCAATCGCATAGAGATATTCTTCCGGCGGCCCGGACAGATTGCGGATGAACTTCGCGATCCGGTTCGGATTCTTCAGCAGTGTCTCGTTCGCAGCGATCGACGCGGTGACGATCTTCTCGATCACGTCGGTCTTGAACGCCGCGTTCCGCTTCGGGTCGTCGTACCAGCGCGGCACGGTCCGCAGCTTGAGGAACGTGGTCGGGCCGTACTTGGCTTCGACGTCGAGATAGTCCTGTGCTGTGGGGTTGAGCCCCAGGAAATCTTTAAGCACGTCGGCAGCCACTTCCAGACTGCCGGCGTTCATGAGATCGCGGGCGTCGGCGAACACCTGCGGCGCTGTCTTCGGCTTGATGCCGTCCTGCGCGAAGGTAACGGTGGTGCCGATGAGTGCGATGGCGAAAGCGAGTGAAGCGCGGCTGGTCACCGGGAATCCTCCGATTGGCAAGACGGCGGGCCGGCTGCGATCACAGCGCAGCGACCCTCCTTCGATTATGCACCGGGGGTGTCAGTTCAGGCAGTCCAGTTCGCAGGCAACCAGGTCCGCGGGCGTTTCGCGGCGACGGATCAGGCGATGTGCGCCACCTGTGACGAGCACTTCCGCGGCCCGGCAGCGGGCGTTGTAGTTGGAAGCCATGCTCATGCCGTACGCGCCGGCACTGAACGTCGCGAGGAGTTCACCACGCCGAAGCGCCGGCAAATTCCGCGCTTTCGCGAGAAAGTCCCCCGATTCACAAACGGGGCCGACCACATCCTGTTGGTGTGTTCCCGGCATTGTCGCCTCAAAATCGTCGGGCCGTTCCGGCACATCCGCCGGGGGCGTCACCGGCCAGATGCGGTGGAACGCGTCATAGAGCGTCGGCCGGAGGAGATCATTCATCGCCGCATCCTGAATGATGTAGCTCCGCCCGCCCGTGCTCTTGTTGAAGAGCACGCGGCTGACCAGGATGCCCGCGTTGCCGACGATGAAGCGACCGGGCTCGAGCACGAGTTGGCATTTGGTCGCCTTGACCGCGGGCAGGATCGCCTTGGCGAACATCTCCGCGGGCAGGGCTTCATTTTTGCGGTAGTGGATGCCGAACCCGCCGCCCATGTTCAGATACTGAATGTCGTGCCCCTGCTGGCGGAGGGCTTCGATCAGCGTCACACCCTTCGCAGCACCTGCGGCGTAAGGCTCGGGCGAGAGAATCGGCGAGCCGAGGTGCATGTGCAGCCCGACGACCTGGACATGCGGATTGCCGACGACGCCCTTCGCCACGTCGAGCACGGTCTCGATGTCGAGGCCGAACTTGACTCCCTTCACGGACGTGTCGGTTTTGACGTGCGTTTTGGGTGGCAGATCGGGGTTCACCCTCAGTGCGGCGGGCGCGACCTTGCCCATCGACTTGGCCACTTCGCCCAGCGTGTGCAGTTCTTCTTCGCTTTCGACATCGAAGAGGAAGACGCCGCGCTCGAGTGCGTAGCGGATTTCCGCATCGGTTTTCCCGACGCCGGCGAAGCAGACCTTTGCCGCAGGATCGGCCTGCTGAGCCCGGTAATATTCCCCGCCGCTGGTGACATCGAACCCGGCACCGTGCTGGGCCATCAGCCGGCAGATCGAGAGATTGCCATTGGCTTTCACGCTGTAGCAGATGATCGGCTTCGCCTCCGCGAAGGCCGTTTGGAGCGACTGGAGATGATGCAGCAGCGTCGCCTGACTGTAGACGAACAGCGGCGTACCGTACTCCTCGGCGAGCGCGGTGATGGCGACATCTTCGCAGTACAGGCTGCGTTCGCGATAAGCAAAATGATCCATGATCAGTGACGTTCCTTGAGAATGTAACGGTCCGCCAGGATCGGCCCCAGCGGGAACAGGGAGAGGAATGCGAGCAGGAAATACTGCTTCACGGTGATCTTTTTCTGGTAGAGAGCGATGGTGGCGACGATGGCATAGACCACCCAAAGCACGCCGTGAACCAGGCCGATCCAGTAAAACTCCTCCGCACCGATGGTGTGGAAGATCCGCTTCATCGGCACGGCGATGCAGATGAGCACAAATGCACTCAGGCCTTCGATGAAGCCGATGCGGTGGACCCAGGCCAGAATCATGCGGATGCCTCAGCGAGTCGTGATGTCCAGAATTCGACTTGTTTGGCGACCTCGCTCGGAGCGGTGGAGCCCTGACTACGGAACGCGGCGATGGCATTGGCCGCACCCAGCGTGTCGCGGATGACGGCTCCGCCGGGCACGATCGCGTCGAAGTCGCTGGCCGGGAGTTCCGCGAGGCGGCAGGTCTGCTCTTCGCATTTCCGCACCAGTTGCCCGACGGCTTCGTGAGCCGAGCGCATCGGCACGCCGCGGGCGATGAACGACTCCATCAGCGTGGTCGCGTCCAGGAAGCCGTCGTCGATTCGGGCAGCGATCACCTCTCGACGCAGTGTGGTCCCGCGGATCAGCGGCGCGGCCACGGCGAGCATGCTCACAAGTGTGTCGGTCGCCTCGAAGAGAGCCCGCTTGTCGTCCTGCAGATCGCGGTTGTACGCCAGCGGCAGCCCTTTCAACAGCAGAAAGAGCTGCTGCAGCGCACCAATGACGCGGGCCGATTTGCCGCGGGTCAGTTCCAGCACGTCGGGGTTCTTCTTGTGCGGCATAATGCTCGAACCGGTGCAGAACGCATCGGGCAGCACCAGGAAATTGAACTCCGTCGTGCTCCAGATGATCCATTCCTCGGCCCAACCGCTCAGGTGCGTGGCGATCATCGACAGGCAGAAGACAAACTCTAGCAGGAAGTCGCGATCGCTGGAGATGTCGAGACTGTTGAGCGCGATGCCGGAGAAGCCCAGGTACTCGGCCGACTTGCGGCGGTCGATTGGCAATGTGGTGCCGGCGAGCGCGGCGGCGCCGAGCGGCGAGATGTTGACCCGATTGCGGCAGTCGGCGAGCCGGTCGCGGTCGCGCTGGAACTTCTCGCAGTAGGCGAGCCAGTAGTGGGTGGCGACGACGGGCTGAGCGCGCTGCAGATGCGTGAAGCCCGGAAG
>JBGSSZ010000325.1:0-2972 GCA_041736785.1 Limnoglobus sp. | reverse complement strand
TGACGGTCGGTGGTGACCGCATCGGCGAACGTGCCGGCGTGCTCGCGCACAATCGACTGGATCCGCTGCTCGAAGCCCGACGGCGATGGTGTTTCCAGCAGAGAGCGGAGGAAATGGAATTCGTGATTCATGCACTATTTCCTGAGTGGAACGCAGATTCCACGGATGAGACGGGGATCGATTCTTTTTGATCCACTGTATCCGCGTGCTGTTTTTGTGGGTTAATGTCGGAAGTGCCGCGTGCCGGTGAACAGCATGGGGATGCCCGCGGCGTTGGCGGCGTCGATCGATTCCTGGTCTCGCTGGCTGCCGCCGGGCTGCACGATCGCGGCGATTCCCACGCTCGCGGCTGCTTCCACATTGTCCGCGAACGGAAAGAACGCGTCGCTGGCCAGCACCGCGCCCTTCGCCTTGTCGCCGGCTTTCCTGATTGCGATCTGCGTGCTGTCAATGCGGCTCATCTGCCCGGCGCCGACGCCGACAATGCACTCGACGCCGCTGATGTTGCTCGTCAGCACGATCGCGTTGCTCTTGACATGCTTGGCGATGGTCCAGGCAAACTCCAGTGACGCCCGCTGCTCGGCGCTCGGTGCCGCCGTGGTCGCGACAGTCCACCGCGACGCATCATCCGCATTCACGTCGCGAGTCTGTACCAGCAGCCCGCCATCGACGCGACGATAATCCAAGCCCTGCGCGAGGCCATCGAGCGGGCCGGTTTTGAGCAGCCGCACGTTCTTCTTCCAGGTCTTGAGCGACTCGAGTGCGGCCGGCTCGTAGTCCGGTGCGATCACGCATTCGACGAAACGCTCGCCGGTCATGAGGGCTGTCGCTGTGGCCTCATCGACTGTGCGATTGAAGGCGAGTATGCCGCCGAACGCGGAGAGCGGATCGCCGTCCCATGCTGCGGCGAATGCGGCTGTGAGTGTGCTCGCTGTCGCGGCACCGCAGGGATTGTTGTGTTTGACGACCACCGCGGCCGGTTGAATGAACTCGCGGACGAGGTTGAATGACGAGTCGCAATCGAGGATGTTGTTGTAGCTCAGTTCCTTGCCGTGCAGTTGCTCCGCGGTGCTGACGCAGGCGTGATCTGCGTACGGCTCGACGAAAAATGTCGCTTCCTGATGCGGGTTTTCGCCATATCGCAGTTGCTGCTTCGGCACGAAGTGCAGCGTCAGGCCTTCCATCTGCTCTTCGCTCTCCGGGCTCAGCGAGTCGAACCAGGTCGCGATGGCCTGATCGTACATCTGCACCATGAAGAACGCTTCCTGCGCGAGGGCGAGTCGGTTGTCGCGGCTGAGTTCGCCGTTCTGCGCCGCAAGCCAGCCGAGCACGGAACTGTACTGTTCGGGCTCGATGACGACGGCGACGCTGGCGAAGTTCTTGGCCGCCGCACGCACCATGCAGGGGCCGCCGATGTCGATGTTCTCGATCGCTTCGGCTTCGGTCACGCCGTCCTTGTCGATCGTCTCTTCGAATGGGTACAGGTTGCAGACCACGAGATCGAACTCGCGGAGCTTGTGCTTGGCCAGCGTGCTCATGTGTTCGGGCGTGTCGCGTTTGGCGAGCAGGCCAGCGTAGAGGGCCGGGTGGAGCGTCTTGACGCGGCCGTCGAGGATTTCCGGGAAGCCCGTCACATCGCCGACTTCAACGACGGGCAGCCCCGCGTCAGCGAGCAACTTCTTGGTGCCGCCGGTGGCGACGAGCTCGACGCCGTGGATGGAGTGCAGCGCCGTCGCGAAATCGACGAGGCCGGTCTTGTCGCTGACGCTCAGGAGAGCGCGGGTGAGTTTGCGGTTCATGACCTGAATTTTAGGAACTTTGGTCGCCCCGCGCTCCGCGTTGCATCGCGGCTAACGTTTCGGACCGATTTGGAGCACATGCCCGACGCGGCGAACACGGATGCCGCCGGGGAAATTGGCATCGTGAAAGTCGTCGTAGGGACGAATGAGCCGGGTGAGAAAATCCCAATGCTCGAAAGTCATACGATTTTGCGACCATTTCTCGCGTGCCCAGAGGACTCGGAACATCTCTCGAACGCAAAGTGGATGGTACACTACGGAGTCGCCAGTGAGGGCGTATAGCGATGTGAAGAATTCGCGATTGAGAACGACCATCGTTCCGGCTCGAGGCATCTCGGCTTTTTCAAGCAGCTTCTCGGCTTCGAAGGCTAAGAAATGATAGCTTTCCGTCGCTTGCTTCGCCATGCGGTTAACTGCAGCAACGACATCGGGGTTGAAGGACTTCAGGAGGGGAATGAGTTCATGACGAATGCGGTTGCGTGTAAAGCGTGGATCATCGTTGCTTGTGTCGTGCCGATAGGATTGACGCAGAGATTGCAGATAATCGATAACTTCTGCACGCGTTATAGAGAGCAAAGGGTGGATCACCGAGTGTTCTTCAAGCGCCCCACATCCGATGTCAGGGACGATCCCGCGCAACCCTTTCAAACCTGTACCGCGGATGATCCGGAACAGAACGGTCTCGGCCTGGTCGTCGGCCGTGTGTCCCGTCGCGATCCAACTTCCTACTTGATTACGCAACCATTCATACCGTGCTTCCCTCGCCGCGGCTTCGATGCCCACACTCGGCAAGGTGATCCGCGTCGAGACGAACGGCAGCTTCAACTGTGCCGCGAGTTCGGCGACAAACGCTTCATCCCCATCCGACTCCGCCCCGCGTAACTGATGATTGACATGTGCGACAGTGACTGCAACACCAAGCTCATGGCACGCCCGCAGGAGTGCCACGCTGTCCGCACCGCCGCTGACGGCGACGATGCCGTGGCAACCGAGCAGATTCGCCTTTATGGATTCGACGACGCGGTGCATGTAGAATGTCTTACTCAAACTCCGCTTGATTCTTCCGGGCCACACGTTATGCCGCAGTCGGAACCGAGAATCGCACGCCGGGCCCGGCTGGCTCGCTGGACGCGGCTGCTGCTCGCGGGCATGGCCTTGGGGCTGATCGTGGTC
>JBGSSZ010000293.1:0-3388 GCA_041736785.1 Limnoglobus sp. | reverse complement strand
AGGTATCGCCACGCGCCGGACGCGTCCGCCCCGGGAAAAGTGCTCTGCAATCCGATCCCCGTCGCGGACGCTTCCGGCTCGTATTTAGCAGCACACTCGCGGGGGCATGTCCCCCGCGATTTTTTATTGCGCTTCGATCGCCGGCTACACCAGCAGTTCGCGCATCACTTCGCCGTGGACGTCGGTGAGGCGGAAGTCCCGGCCGGCGTAGCGGTAGGTCAGCTTTTCGTGGTCGAGGCCCAGCACGTGCAGCAGTGTCGCGTGCAGGTCATGAATGGAGACGCGCTTGTCCACGGCACGGAAGCCGAACTCGTCGGTGGCACCGTGGCAGACACCTCCTTTGAAGCCGCCGCCAGCCATAAACATGCTGTAGCCGAACGGATTGTGGTCGCGTCCGTCGCCGCTCTCCGACAGCGGAGTGCGACCGAATTCCCCACCCCAGACCACAGCGGTTTCGTCCAGCATGCCGCGGCGTTTCAGGTCGGTAATCAGTGCCGCAGTGGCGCGGTCCATATCCGGGCAGCGGCCGCGAAGGTTGCGGTTGATGCGGTTGTGATCGTCCCACGGCTGCCCGGGCCCGTAGTGGACGTGAACAGTGCGCACGCCGCGTTCGACCAGACGCCGGGCAAGGATGCAGCCGTTGGCGAACGGTGACGAACCGTACTCTTCGCGGATGGCGGCGGGTTCCTTGCGGATGTCGAACGCCTCGGCCGCTTCGGTCTGCATGTGGAAAGCCGTCTCCATCGCCTGAATGCGTGATTCAAGGAGTTCATCGCCGCCGACGCTTTTCTGATGCTCGCGGTTCAGTGCCTGCACGAGGTCGAGTTGCTGCCGTTGATCGGCATTGTTGAGTCGCGGGTTGCGCAAATTGCGGATGATCCGCTCGGGATCGGTGATGGAGTCGTCGAACGCGGTGCCCTGATGCTGGGCGGGGAGGAAGCCGCTGCGAAGGCTGGCCCCGGCTCCGCCGCCGGGAGCAAGTGCGACAAACCCTGGCAGATTGCGGTTCTCGCTGCCGAGGCCATAGGAGATCCACGAGCCCATCGACGGTCGTGTGGCGGCGATGTTGCCAGTATTGAACAGGCTGCGGGCCGGAGTGTGCGTCGGATTGAACGTGTGCATCGAACGCACGACGCAGAGGTCGTCAGCGATGGCGGCGAGCCGGGGCAGAAGCTCGCTGACTTCGAGCCCGCAGCGGCCATGCTTAGCGAACTTGAACGACGACGGGTAGATGCCGCCGTGGTCCGCTCCGTGCGGATGTTGACCGCATTGGGCCGCTGCCCTTCGTATTTCTTCAGCGCGGGCTTGGGATCGAGCAGGTCCATCTGCGACGGACCGCCAGGCATGAAGAGGAAGATGTTGTGCTTGGCACGCGGCTTGAAGTGAGGCTTCGGCGATGCAGCGCGGGCTTCATCATCTGCGAGCTTACCCAGAAGCGCGACCGAGCCCAACCCCGCGCTCAGGACTGCAGCATCGCTCGACGGGTCGGCGGAGTTACGGCCAAAAGATCACCTCGTTGGTGCTGAGCAGAGCGTGAACGAAGTCTTTCAACGTGCCTGTCTTGAGATAGCTGCCGGCGAGTGACCGCTCCTTGCAAGTGGGATCGCGGGCCAGGACCTTGCGGTACAAGGCCGTGATGCGGGCATCATCGTCGGCTTCGTCCTCGACCCGCTCGGCCAGTGCCGAAGCCTGATCGCGGACAAATGGACTGTTCATCACGAACAACTGCTGCAGCGTGGTCGTGGTCGTCTCACGGCCGGGGCTGTGCATGGTTGCCTCGGGAAAGCCGAAGAGCACGAGCATCTTGTTGGTGCGTTCGCGGGTGATGCGGCCGTACACGGTCCGGCGGGTGTTGCTGGATTGATCGAGATCGCGGGAGGGTCCGCCGAGGCTGGTATCGAGGTGGCCGGCGGCTTGAAGCAGAGTGTCGCGGTAGGCTTCCACGTCGAGCCGTCGCGGGTTCATCCGCCAGAGCAGGCGATTCGCCGGATCGATCGTGAGAGCCTCATCGCGCGGACGGCTGGCCTGACGGTATGTCGCGGAGAGCATGATCTCCCGGTGCAGCCATTTCAACGACCAGCCGTGAGCGATGAAGCGAGCAGCAAGATCGTCGAGCAGTTCGGGGTGCGTGGGCTTGTCGCCTTGGCTACCGAAGTCGCTGGGCGTACCGACGAGATGTGTGCCGAAGTGCCAGCCCCAGACACGGTTGACGATGACGCGGGCACTGAGCGGAGCCGCATCGGTGAAGAGCTTGTCAGCAAGTTCGAGGCGACCGGAACCGCGGTGGAATGTAGGATCACCTGCGGCCAGCACGACGGGAAATCCACGCGGTGCGGCCTCGCCGGGCTTCGCGACGTTGCCGCCGATGAACACGGGGAGATCGCGGACCTTCCCCGGTCGGATGTCGGGGAACGTGAGGTCGGCATCGCGGCCGTCGATCCACGTCCCAGCGTCATAGACCGAATGGACAAAGGGCTCCTCATTGCTTCGCCGCGAGCGACGCTGGCGGGGTGCGGCGGGCTTCGCCGACTGACCCGGATAGGGGTTCGGGCGATTGATCAGCCGCAGCAGATACTTGTGCAAATCGGGATGCTTCGCCTGGAGGGCCGCGATCTCCTCTTCCGCCGCGTCGAGTTCAGCGGTAAAGCGTTCGACCTTTTTCCGGGCCTCCCGCGGCTTACTGCCGGTATCGTCCCGCATCAGATTGGCGACATAGCTCAGGTAGAAGATGCGCTGAGCCGCGACCATGAACTGCAACTCAGTGCCGGCGTCGACCTCATCCAAGGGTCGCGGCACTACCACCGCCGATGCGAACACGCTCGCGAGAGCATAATAGTCCCGGGTGCTGATTGGATCGAATTTGTGATCGTGGCAGCGGGCACACGCAACCGTGAGGCCGAGCACGCCGCGGGTGAGCGTGTCGACACGCTCGTCCCAGTCGTCCATGTAGAGGTTTTCGATCACCTCTTTGGAGAGGCGGCCGTCTTTGTGATAAACCGGGCCAATGCCCAGAAACCCCGTGGCTGCCAGATCGCGGCGCGGCAGTTTCGGCATCAGGTCCGCCGCGAGCTGCAGCTTCACAAACTGATCGTACGGTACATCGCGGTTGAAGGCGTCGATCACCCAGTCGCGGTAGCGCCAGGCAAAGGGATACGGCGGCGAAGTCTTCTCCGATGTCGGATTATCCTCGCTGTAGCGAGCGACATCGAGCCAGTACCGCCCCCAACGTTGCCCGTATTGTGGCGAGGCTAGCTAGTGTCCGTCGGGAAAAGGCGGCTTTTTGATTTTGTCACCTGCCTGGGAACTGGTGGGAGGTGATTGACGCTCAGGAATGCGCTCCGTTTTCGGTGGACCGGTGTGCCAGTGATCGCCGGGGCGACGCCGAGCG
>JBGSSZ010000226.1:0-2160 GCA_041736785.1 Limnoglobus sp. | reverse complement strand
GTTGTTGCTCCATGTGTGGTCGTAAGAGCCGCTGGCCCCAGCACGGTTGAATCCGCTGTATCCGCTGAAGGAGCGGTCGCCGGAGTAGCCACCTCGGTAGCCGCCGCCGGAGAAGCTGGAGAATCCGCCGCCGTAGGCTCCGCTGCGGTTGAAGCTGGCGGCTCCGCCTCCGCTGAAGCCGCCGGAGTAACCGCCGAAGCTGCGGCCGCCTCCACCAAAGCCACCTCCACCGAAGCTGCGGCCACCGCCACCGAATCCGCGGCCTTCCACATCGCCGGCAATGGAGCCGATCGCAATACACAGACCTGTCAGAAGTATGAAGCGATTCATGGTTGAACTCGGGAGTGGATTACTTGGTGCGGGTCAGACGCAGGGGTACGGTGTTTTCCATCGGGGTGTCGCCGAGGACGCGGTCGATGGAGCGCCACGTGATGACATCGGGCCCGACGCGCTGCAGCACGATGACTTCGCTGGTGGGCGTGCCGTTGGCGAGGACGCCGTGGGTCTCGATCAGCCAGCTTTTCCCGTCGTGCGTCCAGATGGCCTGGGAGTGCCCGCCGTCGTCCTGGAAGCTCCACGAGCGGAGCAGATCCGTTTCCGGGTCGCCGGCAATCCGCATCGTGCCGCTGATCGGATCCTCTCCTTTGCGTGTATGCCTGTAGCTGGCCAGGATCACCGGTTTGGTCGGATCCTTTTTGAAGCTGAATTTCACATCCGAGTCGTTTGCGGAACTGACCCAGTCGCCGCCGAGCCAGTCAAGATCTTCGACGCGTTCAATGCCGGCACCGCTCTCTGTGGAGATCGCGATTTTCCACACGCCGTTGTCGCGAATGTGCAATGCGGTGTACTGAGTCGTGCTCGGCAGCGACTTGGGGCCGTGGGTGAGCCGCAGCAGGCCTTCCTCGACGGCGAGATTGTCAGCGGGGAAACGGACAACATCGAAGAGCACTTCGATCTTTGCGTCGGGATTGGCTTTGAAGAACTCGCTGTAGCCTTTTTCGATGGCGTCGCGACCAATGAGAATTTGTTCGCCGCGGCTCTCGCCATTCGCGGTCCACATTGCGGCGATCGCTTTGGCGTCGCCACGGTTGAATGCAGACTCGAAGTCACGAGCCGACTGTTCGATCGCAGCTTTGTCAGATCCTGGCTTGGCAGCAGGTGGCTGAGCCCGGCTGCTGATCGCGATGGCCGTGACTGCGGCCAGCAGCAGGATCGCGGCGGGAAGTCGTCGATGCATGAGATGCCCTCGGCAGGTGAACGCATGGAGAAAGTCGATGAGTGGACCATCGCCACAGTCAGTTTTAATAGCTCGCGTTTTCACTGCAACCGGCAAAATCGAATTCCAACGCACCAATTGCCAAAGATGTTCGCGGTGACGGCTTTCCAATGAACGGCATGCCTGCGACAATCGTAATATCCCTGCCTCCTTCACACCTCCCCCGCTGGAGTCTGCCGTGGTCCGCTCACTCCTTGTGCTGGTGCTGCTGCCAGCAATTGCCGTTTCGCAAGTCAAGAAACCACTCACGCACGCCGACTACGACATTTGGAACAGCGTCAGCAACATGACGCTCTCGCCGGATGGCAAGTTCGTGTTCTACTCGTTGGCACCAGTGAAGGGAGATGGCACGTACATTCTGCGGAACGTTGCCACGGGTGCGGAGACGAAGTTTCCGTACAGTCGCTCCGCGGGGGCCACATCGCGGAGATCGCGCGACGAGGATGACGATCAAGGTCGCTTTCCGCGACGCTCTGGTGGCGCGATTGGCGGCGGCCCGGCGTTTACTCCCGACTCCAAGCTGCTCTGCTTCGTGCTGACGCCGCCACGACCTGAGGGCAAGAAATCAGCAGGCCAGTCCCAGACTCCGGCACTCATCGTCTACGACCTCGCGGCGGGCAAAATCCGCGAACGCGTCAGCGATATCAAGACCTTCAGTGTCACCGGCAGCGGAGCCGGGTTGCTCGTCACGACCCGCGAAGCGAAGCCTGTCAAACTGGAGACCGCTCCGGCACCCCGGCTCCTGAAAGCTGCCAGCACTACCGAAACCACACAGGCACCACGCACACAATACGGCAACGACCTCAGCATTCGCGACCTCGCCACGGGCAAAGAAACTCAGTTCCATGAAGTGCTCGATTCGTCGATCACCCGCGACTCCAAGA
>JBGSSZ010000224.1:0-2125 GCA_041736785.1 Limnoglobus sp. | reverse complement strand
TACAACACCGAGCGGCCTCACCAGTCCCTGGACTACCGCACCCCGGCCGAGGTGTACGGCGTCGGGGCCAAGACGGCCTGACGAAACAGTAGCGAAGGATCGCCACTTTTTGGTCTCGACAATGGGGTCCACTGTAATCGTCATCTGCGATGAAGGACATTTGCTAGACGGCGAGTCCAGGGGCATCGGGCTCGAACTCTTACTTTCCAGATTAAAGGCAAGAGAAATAGGTGCACCGCGTTTTGTATTCATCTCAGCAATCGTGCCAAATATCGAAGAGATCAATCACTGGCTCGGAGGGCGTCAAGAAACGGTAGTAACCAGCGACTTTCGACCGGCACTCGCTGACTTCACTGTGTTGCGAGTCCAGGGGAATGGCACGTCGACCACGATCGCATTGGAGTTGCATCCTCAAGATGCCGCCAATCGACACTCAATTGATGGCTTTCTGACCTCAAGTGACTTCCGTTTCCGCAATCCGCAGACCAATCGTTTCAAGACCTACGAATTCCAGACGTTCAAAACCCAAGCAGTGGCTACGGCTCGTAAGTCATTGCGTCTGGGTGCCGTCGCTGTCTTCTGTGCAAACAAGCGTGGAAAACAGGGGGCAGAGGGTCTCGCAGAGGAGCTCCTAGATCAACTATCATATTCATTGCCGCTGCCTCAACCGTTAGAGTTTGTCAACGACCGACAGATGCTCGATTCAGCAGTTGAATACTTGAAAGGCGAGTACGGCTCCGCTTGGCTTGGAACCCGCACACTTGAGGCAGGGGCTGTGCTTCATCATGGAGACATACCACAGGAAAGCCGTGAAGTTATCGAAGGGCTGATAAGAGATGGCAAGCTTAGGCTAGCAATCTGCACCAGCGCACTTGCTGAAGGTGTCAATCTGCCAATCAGAACCATCGTCCTATACTCGGTCAAGCGTCGGGACGGAGACGGAGCTAGGACGAATCTACTGTCTCGCGATATCAAGAATCTTGTCGGACGTGCTGGACGCGCAGGCGCTTCAACGAAAGGCCTTGTCATTTGTGCAAATGCCGATCACTGGGAACTGATCGAGCCTGTAGCCAATCAGGAGCCAGGTGAGGATGTCCGAGGCGCTCTCTACGTACTTCTCACGACACTTCGAGAACGACTTGCAGTTACTGGGCTTTCATTGACGAACACGGATATGGAGGCTACACCGTTTCTGCATAGTGTTATTGATGGCATTGATTCTACTCTTGTCGACTTGGCGGCCGAAGAGATTGGCGAGGAGGAACTTGTCCAGATCGCCATAGAGCTATCCACTAGAACATTTGCCGCCCAGCAAGCCGCATCCGAACCTCAGTACTTGAGGCTGATTAGTGATGTGTTCTTACTTCGAGCTCGTCGGATCTTCGGCATTCAATCTATGGGGAGATTGTCTTGGGTACGTGAGACGGGCGCGCGGGCGAGGCTGATCGATTCAGTCGAGCGCTCCTTGCAGCCCCTTCGAGACCGATGGGATGACATCCTATCTCCAAGCGATCCCACATTCGTAAACGCACTTCTAACATGGGTGTGGCTTCAGCCCAATGCGCAAGTAGATCTGGCAGAAGTATTTGAAGGGAACGTACCCGGACCAGATCTGCTATTCGAACTTGTGATTGCGTGGGTGAAGGGCCTTCCGTTGGTAGAGATTGCTTCTACCACAGGACTCCCAATTGGACGCATGCTGTTCTTCCATTCACGGATCTTGACATTCACAGCACAAGTGATCGTTGAGCATGGCCTAGTACCTCAACCAGCTCGTCTTGCGAGGTGACGCCAGTTTAGTTCTGATGGGCGGACCGGAAGGAGTCCACCGATGAAGAAGTATCGCGTCACCTTGACTCTGGACGAGCGAAGGTCGTTGTCCGACCTGATCCATGCCGGCAAAGCGTCGGCCCTCAAACTCGCCCACGCTCGCATCTTACTCAAGGCGGACCAGTCGGATGGCGGCCCGGCCTGGCCGGACGACCGCATCGCCGACGCGGTCGAGGTCAGCGTGGCGACCGTCGAACGGGTTCGGCAGCGGTTCGTCGAACTCGGGCTGGAAGCCGCCCTGGTCCGCAAGCCTCAGGATCGACCCAGCCGCGAGCGGAAACTCGACGGGGCCGCC
>JBGSSZ010000210.1:0-4582 GCA_041736785.1 Limnoglobus sp. | reverse complement strand
ATCAACGCCGGCGACGGAGCCCACGAGCACCCCACTCAGGGCCTGCTCGACATTTTCACGATCCGCCGCCGCAAGCAGAGCTTGAAGGGCCTCACCGTCGCGCTCGTCGGCGACATCCTGCACAGCCGCGTCGCCCGCAGCAACATCCACGGCCTCATCAAGCTCGGTGCGAAGGTGATCCTCTGCGGCCCGCCGACGCTCGTGCCGCCGCAGGTGCAGCAGTTCGACGTCGAAATTGCGCACAGCCTCGACGCGATCCTGCCACGCTGCGACGTGATCAATCTCCTGCGCGTGCAGTTTGAGCGGCAGCGCAGCGCGTTTTTTCCGAGTGTGGGCGAGTACGCGCATCTCTTCGGCATGACTGGCGAGCGGCTGGCGCGGGCGAAAGACGATGTGCTGATCCTCGCACCGGGGCCGATCAATCGCGGCATTGAACTGACGCCCGACGTCGCCGACGGACCGAACTCCGCGATCCTGGAGCAGGTCGAGAATGGCTTGGCGGTGCGGATGGCCGTGCTCAGTGCCGTCTGCGCTCCTGAAAGGAACCTCACATGATTCGCACAGTCGCATTGCTCATGCTCGTGCCGGCCGTCGCGTCGGCTCAGGTCGATCGCGCGACCGAAGCGGAACTCACGAAGTATGTGCAGGGTCTGGGCGGTCGCGTCGTCCGCGATGTCAACGACCGTCGCAACGGCGAGCCGGTGATGAGTGTCGTGTTTGGTCACGTCAGCATCAAGGACGTGGACGCGGGCAAGCTCGCCGGGTTCAAGATGCTCCGCATGCTCGGCCTCGCCGATACGACCGACACCGACGCACTTCTCAAGCAGGTCGACAAGCTGCCGACGTTGAAGGTACTCGACGTGTCGCGGGCACCGATGAGTGAGGCTGCCTTTGCCGCGGTCGGGAAGCTCGCCCGGCTCGAGGAGTTTCACGCGGAAGGAGCCACGCTCACGCCGGCGATGCTGACCACGCTTGCCACGCTACCCAAGCTCGAAAAGGTCATCCTCACGAAAGCGACTCTCGACGACGCCGGCGTGGCAGCCCTGAACAAACTGCCGGCTCTCAAGC
Organism: Limnoglobus sp.; assembly: GCA_041736785.1. Taxonomy (GTDB): domain Bacteria; phylum Planctomycetota; class Planctomycetia; order Gemmatales; family Gemmataceae; genus JBGSSZ01. The sequence continues at coordinate 3,514 of JBGSSZ010000210.1, read as the reverse complement.
GGCTGAACCTGAGCGGCACTGCGGCCACGCTCGCCGGTGCGGAGTTCAATGCTGTGGAGGCTTTGATTGTCATTGGCGCACCGGTCACTGACGACGGGCTGAAAGCCGTCGCCGGCTGTAAGGCCATCACCGAACTCGATCTCGCTTTCACACTGGTGACCGATGCGGGCCTGAAATCGCTCGCCGCCCTGCCAAAGCTCGAACGGCTCTCACTCACCGGCTCCGCCGTCACCGGCACGGGCCTGGCGGATCTTGAACAGATCAAGACGCTCAAGACTCTCACGCTGGGCGGTGCCGCACTCACCGACGCTGGACTCAAGCGACTCGCCGTGCTGGGCAGTGTCCGCAAGCTCGACATCCTCGACGCGACTATCACAGACCTGACACCGATCGCGTCAATGAGCGGCCTCGAAGATCTCTCCTTTGTCGGCGTGCCCATCACCGAGGCCTCGATCAAGGATCTGGCCAAGTGCAAGACACTCAAACGCTTGGCGTTTGTGAACACCAAAGTGGGCAAAGCTGCGATCGCCGCACTGCCCGGCGTGACGGTCAGCTTCGAGTGAGGACACTATGGAAGTCGTCGAATACCGCGGCTGGAAGAACAATCTGCGGCTCGCCAACGCCGATGTCGAGGTGATCGTCACACTGGATGTCGGTCCGCGGGTGATCGCGTTCCGCAAGCCGGGCGGATTCAATGTGATGAAAAACTACGACAGCATGATGGGCGGCACCAACGAGCCCGAATGGCAGATCCGCGGCGGCCTCCGCTTCTGGCTCGCCCCTGAGGATCTCACGCGGACCTACTACGCCGACAATCGCCCCGTCACCTGGACGCAGACGGGTCCGCACGCGGCGACCTTCACCCCGCCGCCGGAGATCGAGTACGGCGTGCAGAAGACCATGAGCCTCGCCCTCGCTGGCAACACTGTCCAAGTAACGCTGGCGGTCACCAACATCGGCGACGAACCGACCGAGCTTGCACCGTGGGCACCGACCGTGATGGCCCCCGGCGGGATCGAGATCATCCCGCTGCCGGGGAAACGCAATCACCCCGGCCACGTCCGCAATGCCCAGTCGCCCGCGGACTTCGCACCCAATCAGAGCATTGTCCTCTGGCCGTATTTCGATTTCAGCGACAGCCGCTGGAGCTTTGGCAAAAAGTACATCCTGCTGCGGCAGGACTCCAAAAAAAGCCCCACCAAGATTGGCCTCGCCCACCGCGAAGGCTGGGTCGCATACGCCAACAGTGGCACGCTCTTCGTCAAACGATTCGACTACCGCGAAGGTGCTGTCTATCCCGACGGCGGCACCCGCTACCAGACTTTCTCGAACGAAGACATGCTCGAAATGGAAACCTGCGGCGAACTGGTCACGCTGGCACCCGGCGAGGCCGCGACGCTGAGCGAATCGTGGGCCCTCTTCGATGGCGTGCCCGAGATTCAGAACGAAGCCGACGTGGACCAGTATGTCCTGCCGCTCTTGAAGCTATGATGACTGACACCTGCCCTGTGACAACTTCGTCGGAACGAAACGATGCGACTGGCCTGCCTCCTGCTGCTCGCGAGCCCGCTGCTCGCTGACGATGCTCCGCTCCGCAACGGCGAACCACGGTCGCCGGCGGAGGAGAGAAAGACCTTTCAGCTTGCGAATGGCTATCGCATCGATCTGGTCGCCGCTGAGCCGGAGGTGATCGATCCCGTGGCCATGTGCTTCGATCAGACAGGCGCGATCTTCGTCTGCGAGATGATCGGTTATCCGAACGGTGGAGTAGCCACGGGCGTCGAGAAACGCGGGCGCATCCGAAAGCTGACCGATGCCGACGGCGATGGCCGCTTTGAGACAGCCATCATCTTTGCCGACGAGTTGCGCTTCCCCACCGGGCTCTGCTGCTGGCGCGACGGGCTCATCGTCGCCAATGCCCCGGACATCGTCTTCCTCCGCGACACCGATGGCGACGGCAAAGCCGATGTGCAGGACGTGCTCTACAGTGGCTTTGATCTGCGGAACATCCAGCAGTTGCCGAACAGTCTGCAGTTCTACCGCGATGGCTACATCCACGCGATGGTCGGACTCGGCGGCGGCACGATCACCTGCCCGAAGAAGCCCGTCATGCCGCCGCTGGTGCTACGCGGCCGGGCGATCCGGTTCGATCCCGACACTCCCGGTCGCATCGAACCTACGAGCGGTGGCGGTCAGTACGGCCTGACGCACGACGGCGAAGGGCACTGGTTTACCAACACCAATGCCCAGCACCTGCGGCAGATCGTGATTGCCGATGAGTACCTCCGACGCAATCCGCACTTCGCCGCGAGTGCGGTGACGGTAGACATCGCTGAGCACGGCCCGGCGGCGAAGATCTACCGCATCAGTCCATTCGAGGCCTGGCGACTCGAGCGCACGACCCGCCGCAAGGGCGACCCCGCAACGTCCCGTCGGCTCCCCGCGGCTGAACTGGTCCCCGGCGGGTACTTCACCAGTGCCTGCAGCCCGCTCTACTATCGCGGCAGCCAGTTCGACGAACGCACTGTCTTCGTCTGCGACCCGGCGAACAACCTGATCCATCGCGAGAAGTTGCACGACACCGCCGGGCCGGTCTTCCTGGCGAAGCGGATCGACAGCGAGAGGGAGTTCCTCGCGAGCACAGACAACTGGTTCCGACCGGTCTTCACCTGCCAGGGTCCGGACGACGCGCTCTATGTGCTCGATTTCTACCGCGAGGCGATCGAGACGCCGCTGAGCCTGCCCGACGACATGAAGAAGCGGATGAACCTCGAGAGCCGCCAGCGAGGTCGCATCTGGCGGATCGCGCGGAGCGACAACCCGCCGCACAAATACGACATCAATGGCACAGCGAATGTCTGGCTCCGCGACACCTCACTCCGGCTGGCTCACGAGCGGGGCACTCAACGCAAGCTGACTGCCGGCGAGTTGCTTGCCGCTCTGCGAAAGCGTGAAGACCCCGAACTTCTGAAACAGTCGGAGAAGTTTCTGGCTCAGGGTGACCGCGACCTCACTGCTGAAGTCCGCAAGCGACTGGACTCCGCCTCCCCGCGGATTCGCTTTCAGGCGATTTTGAGTCTGGGAGCCGATCCGAACTTCGCTCTGACCGCCGCGGATCTGCCCTGGCTGAAGCGGGACATGGGCGATGCGTGGTTCGCGACCGCGGTCCTGACGTGTCTGAGAACGATCTCACCCGCGACACTGAAATTGCTGGTGAACGAGCCGGGCATGCCCGCACCGTTTCTGCGACAAGTCGGACAGGTCTATGCCGCTGCGAACCATCACGACCTGGGCTCGGCACCGCTCGACCTCATGAATGCCGCGGCGAATCATGCCAGTGCTGCCGCGGCGCTCGACGGCCTCGCTGCGGGTCTGCGAAGCACCGGCGGCTCGCTCGACACCTGGTGGGAGAGCCATCCCGACGCGAAGGCTCAGGCGGCGGCACTCTTCAAGACCGCACGGAAGACAGCCCTGGATGAGGCTCAGCCCCCGAACCGGCGTGTGCACGCACTGC
>JBGSSZ010000191.1:0-2279 GCA_041736785.1 Limnoglobus sp. | reverse complement strand
AACAACAGCGTCCTCACGCTGCCAGCGAGCAATCTGGCTGTGAACTCCGACATCGTGGTCAGTGCAGGGGCCGCGGTCAGCAGCGTGGTCGTGAACAGTGCCGCGGTGCAGCGTTCGCGGCTGACCACGATCGCGGTGAACCTCTCGGCTCCCGTGGATGCCGCCACGATCGGTGCCATCACGCTGACCCGCACCCAGGCGACGGGCAGCGGCACCGTCGGCACGGTGGTCACGACCGGCAGCGGATTGATCGTGTCGCCAGTCAGCGGGCTCACTTCTGTGCTGACGCTGACGTTCGAGAACATCAACACCGCGGGCGTAGAGTTCGGCTCGCTCGCGGACGGCCGCTGGCAGTTGGCAATCCCGTCACTCGGATTCACGAGCACCGCGGGTGATACGAATCTGCGACGCCTCTTCGGCGACATCAACAACGACGGCACCGTCAGCGGCAACCCCGACTTCGCCGCCTTTGGCAGCGTCTTCGGCACCACGCTCATCAACTCGCCGTTCGACTTCAACAACGACGGCACGATCGACGGCAGCACCGACTTCGCCGCCTTCGGTAGCCGCTTCGGCGTCACGCTCTGATTGGAGCCTCAGTTGCGGGCTGTTATCGCACTTCCTGCGCTTCTCAGATCCTGCCCGCGACATAGTCGTCGGTGGAGACCAGCTTGGCGTACCCGAACTGCAAAGCCGCCATGAACGCGGCATGCACCTGCGCAGCCGGGACGACTGTCCCCGAGAACTCCTGATCACGGGTCGCGCAGGCGTCATGCACCACGACGCACTGATACCCAAGGTCGCTGGCCGCCCTCACTCCCGCGTCCACGCACATGTGGCTCATCGCCCCGCAGATCACCACCTCCTCGACACCCTGCCGATCCAGCACGGCCTTCAGGTCTGTCTCGCGGAACGAGTTGACGTGGTGCTTCAGGATCACCGACTCGCTGTCGAGATTCCGCACCTTCGGGTGGATCTCCGCTCCCTGCGACGCTGAAGTGAAGAACGGCGCGTCGGCGGACGGGAACTCGTGACGCACATGGACAATCAAATCACCGTCCTTGCGGGCAGTTTCCAGGAGCTTCGCTGCGTTGTCGGCGGCGGTGTCGATCCCGGTGAGCGTCCACTTCCCACCTGGGAAGTAGTCATTCTGGATGTCGATGAGAACCAGTGCTCGCTTCGGCATGTTCGCCTCCCGCGTGATTGACCTTGTTGTTGTAGTGATCGCGATTCTCCGCGACGGCCGCCGCCTCGAACACGACCGGGATGTCGGCGGGGGTTTCCGGGCGGATCATGCTCGTTGCTCCCTTTTCATCCGTTCATCGTCACAATCGACAACCGGATCGCCGTGGCAAGCGACACCCACACGAGGTACAGCACTTGGGCGACGGCGACCCAGCGGTGGTGCGGCCATACGGCGACTACGCACCAGAGGATCGTCGCCCACACGACCACGATGTCCGCTGCCGCCAATGGCACGTTGCGAAGCCCGCCCGTCACAGGGTCGAGCCGAAAGATGTAGACACGCTCGGCATCGGCGATTCGCCTTCCGCTCAAAGACGTTCCGGCATGTCCACCGTGCGATCGTTCCGCACATCGCCGGTGTTGAGCGTCGTGGCCGGCTCGAACAGCAGGACGCTGACCTCCTCGTCCGTCACCGGGCGGTGTTCGACGCCACGGGGGACGATCAGAAACTCACCCTCGTGGAGAGCGACGTGACGGTCCCGGAACTCCATCGTGAACCGCCCCTTCACGACCAGGAACAGTTCGTCCTCGTGGTCGTGCGTGTGCCACACGAACTCGCCGACGAACTTGACCAGCTTGACGTGCTGGCCGTTCAGTTCGCCCACCACCTTCGGACTCCAGTGGTCGGCGAACAGCGCCAGCTTCTCGCCCAAGTTCACCTTCTCCGTGATCACGGCATCATCCCCGCACCCGAACTGTATTTGAGCAGAGATAAGATAGTCGTCCCGCTCCGCTCGGGCGATCACGGGGTCGAGGATGTCGATGGCGGCTTCGCTGATCTGCCGCCATTCACCCAGGAGCGTCCGCCATTACTGCACCCGCGCAGATCCCGGGCCGCGGCCGCAGCACCGACAAGCTGAGAGCGTGCAGCAGGTCGCAGGCCGCCTGCAGTTTTCGGGCTCATCCTGGAAGAGCGTACTTGAGGCTTGACGATAAGAGGAGCATGCCGCTTCTGGAAGGTAACCACACCATCTCCAGAGCACGGCATGTCCTCAACACCACTCTATCGCGCGTTCGGCTTCCGGAGCTACCAA
>JBGSSZ010000109.1:0-12836 GCA_041736785.1 Limnoglobus sp. | reverse complement strand
AACGCGGAGTCGTAGAGGCTGCGCCACGCGGCAGCGTCACCGCCGAGGGCGGCCTGTCGCAGCCCGCGTTCGCTCGGCTCCGTGTCGGCGTTCATGCACTCAGTATTGCCACGAACGGGGAGAATCCTTCGCGGGATTTAGAAAAATCACGTTCGTCGGAATTGCCGATCGAGGACTTGCTGACATGAAAACGAGCCGGACGCGTCAGCGACGGGACTTTATTCCTGATGGAAAAAGTAAACCCGTCGTCGACGCGTCCGGCTCGTTTTGGATTTATCGGCGGCGGAAGAATATCGAGAAACCAAGAATACCGGCGAGAGCCAGGAGGAAATGAGGTTCCGGAACTGCCGAGATAGCAAGTTCCAGTTCGCGACCATTCGCCGAAGGATCCGGGAAACTGGGCAAATCGAGAATCTGAGTGAAAACGCCCGAGGTGGTATCCCAGGTTCCATAGCTGCCCGTGCCGCCGCCAGTGTAAATGGCGGCATAGAGCAGGCCCGTGGCGGGGTCGAAGTCCATGCCCTGGGCGAAGTTGCCGGCGAGACCACTGAAGCCGATGAAGGTGCCCGCGCCGGTCGTTTTGTCAATCGACCACAGCGCGTCGTTACTGATGTCGTGGCCGAACATCTGACCGGATGGGCTGACAGCGATGTCGATGATCAGGCCGATCGGTGCTGAGGTTGGCGTCAGACCGGTAAAGCCCCCCACTGCCGTCGATGCACCGGTAATGGGATCCACGGTAAATAGCGACGAGGTGGTGGAAACGAAGAATGTTTCCGTTGTGGGGTCGACCGACAATCCGGAATGGCCGACACCGGCAAGCGGTCCTGTGATCGCTGGGCCGGAGGTGTAGACACCTGTCGATGTGTTCAACGTTCCCATCTCAAAGCTGACCGTGGGAGTGTTGTTCACAATGTGGAGAGTCGTCCCGGCTGAATCGAAATCCATCGCGAAGGTCGTGTAGGGCAGACCGCCGACTGGCCCGATTTGGGTTTGGACCAGGGGAGTGTTCACTGGAAACGAGAACAAATTTGAAGTCGCAGCAAAACGCAAGTCGAGTGCGTAGGTCGTGCTCTGAGCAAATGCTGAAGACGACAGCATCAGTGCAAACGACGCGACAAGGAAATACCTCATGAGAAACCCGCCCTTTCAGAATGGTCGACCCCCGGCATGGGAAACGAAGATGCCGAGCGATCAGTCCCCGAACAATTTTCAGACTATCCGCGAACCGAGTAACGACCATAAGAATCGCAGGGATGTGTTAATTGCCGAAAACTCACGTACGTCGGAATTGTCGGTCCAGGTCCTGGCGGCTGAAGAGCAGCGTCGTCGGCCGACCGTGCGGGCAGTGATGCGATTCCTCAGCTAGAGCCCGCAACTCCAGCAGATGCTGAATCTCCGCCGGTGTCAGCTTGTCGCCCGCTTTCACTGCGGCTTTGCACGCCATCGTCGCCAGCAGGTGATCGAGCATCACCTCCGGGCTCGGAGCACGATCCTTCGAGACCAGATAATCGACCACGCCCGCGAGAATTTCATGCGGCGGCCGGCGGCTCAACAGCGTCGGGTAGCTCGACAGAAGGATCGTGTTGCCGCCGAAGTCGGAGACCTCCAAGCCGAGCATGGCAAGCTCAGCGGTTGCTTCCAGCACCGCGGCAGCTTGGGCCGCGGGCAACTCAATCGGCTCGGGGATCAGCAGCCGCTGCACCTCCAGTTGACCATCACGCACGCGCCGCCGGACCTGCTCAAACAGAATCCGCTCGTGCAGCGCATGCTGATCGATCACTAGCATCCCCTCGGGCGTTTCCTGGATCAGGTAGGCGTCGTGCATCTGCACCGCGGTACCGACTGGGATCGTCGGAAACATCATCGGCAATGGCGGCGGAGGCGGCTGTGGGTCGCTTGTGTCCGCAGTGATGATCTGCGAGCCGAGGTCGTCTGCGTCGGCAATCGGCTGCGGTCGCGACGGCATGAACAGCGTCGGCAGGGGCATCATCTCCGGCGGCGCGATCGGTTGAGCCGGCATCGTCGCCCGCGGCACCAGATTCTCCCGCAGCAACCGCTCCTTCACCGCGGCACGGATCAGCGAAAAGACCGTCGCATTCTCGCGGAACTTCACCTCCGCCTTGGTCGGATGCACGTTGACGTCGATCTCGTTCGCCGGCACGGTGAGGAAGAGGAACCCGATCGGGTGGCGGCCCGACATGATGAGATTGCGGTACGCATCCATGAGCGCATAGCTGAGGCTGCGGTCGCGGAACCAGCGGCCGTTCACGAAGAGATACTGCAGCTTGCTGTTGCCACGGTCGCAGCGGGGATCGGCGATCAACCCCTTGAGTTGATACGGCCCAGGCGGCGTGTCGATCTCATAGAGCGCGTTGCGGATCTCCTTGCCGAAGAAGAGCCCGATCCGCTCGGCGAGGTTCTCGCTGCGTGGCAGATCGTAGACCTGGCGGTTGTTGTGCCGCAGCGTGAAGTGAACGTGCGGATGGGCCAGTGCGATCCGCGTCAGGGTCTCGCAGATTTGCCCCAGTTCGGAGGCGTTGGTCTTCAGGAATTTCTTGCGTACCGGGACGTTGAAGAAAAGGTGCCGGACTTCGATGCGCGTGCCGGGGGAGCCGCTCCAGGGCTTGAGCGGCCCGATCACTCCGCCGTCGGAGCGGATCTCTGCACCGATCTCCGTACCCCGGGCCCGGCTCTGCAGCGTGAACTTCGCGATCCCGGCGATCGACGCCAGTGCCTCGCCGCGGAAGCCCATCGTCGTCACGTTGAAGAGATCCTCGGCACTGGCGAGTTTGCTGGTCGCGTGTGCGGCAAGGGCCAGCAAGAGTTCGTCAGGTGCGATGCCGCAGCCATCGTCGACGATGCGGATGAGTTCGCTGCCGCCCTGCTCGAGTTCGAGGTCGATCCGGGTGCTGCCAGCATCGATTGAGTTTTCGAGGAGTTCTTTCACGACACTGGCGGGTCGTTCGATGACTTCGCCGGCCGCGATTTTGGTGATCACATCCGGCGGCAATTGGCGGATCGGCATGATGACAGTTTACAGGGTCCGCTCAACTAGCCCGCAGCGCAATCAAGGGAAACATTGAATTGACTACCTTGCTTGCGCTGCGGACTGGTTGAGTGCTCGGTTGGTTAAAACCACGCCGCCAGTTCCTGCGTGATTGTGCCGTTGTTGTCCATGCGGGGGACTTTGTTCTGACCGCCGTACTTGCCGCGGGACTTCATCCAGTCCGCGAATCCACCGCGGCGGACCACCTGCACCACCGGCACCTTCATCGTGAGATCGCCGAGGCGGTGGGCGGCGTAGTCTTCGTTCAACTCGATCAGCTTCGTATCGATCCGCCGTGCGAACGCATCGAGCTTGGCGGGCGGGGCATCGCGGAACTCGACGAGATAGAGATGGTGCCCGACATCCGCGGGCGAGGTCGGGAAGACGGGGCCGACGTGGAAATCGGTGGTGGCCACGCCGGCCTCGCTCGCGGCGATCGCCACCGCCTGCTCGACTTCCTCCTCGATCAGGTGCTCGCCGAACGCGCTCAAGAAGTTCCGGGTGCGACCGGTGAATCGCAGCAGCGGCGGTCGCTTGGATTCGAACTCGACGGTGTCGCCGATGAGGTTGCCCCAGACGCCGGCACAGGAGGTAATCGCCACCGCGTAGCGGACGCCGACTTCGACCTCGCGGAGGAGATGCCGGGCGGCTCGCGGTTTGGGTTGACCGCGGCTATCGAGATCCTCGCACGGAATGAACTCGAACACGATATCGTGATCGGGCACGAGGCGCAGCAGATTGTAGCGCGGATCCTCGGTGGCGATGAAGCCCTCGCTCGCGGGGTACACCTCGCAGAACTTCACCAGGTCGCTGCCGATCTCGCGGCGGAAAAGTTCGCGGTAGCTGTCGAACTTGGTTCCGCCGTGGACGACGAGCCGGAAGTCGGGCCAGATCTCAGCGATGGTGCTTTTGCCGGTGAACATCTTGAGGCGGTCGAAGAGGATCAGCATCCACGACGGCACTCCGCTGAGCGCGGTGATGGGCCGGGTCGCACTCGCCTCGGCCAGAATCTGCACTTTCGTCTCCCAGTCGCTGAGCGTGCTGAGGTCGTAGGTGGGAAACGTGTAGGGCCGGAGTGCGTCGCTGACCTCGCGGGCAGCGATGCCGCTCAGGTCCCCGGCGTGGCTGCCATCCGCTTGCTCGCGCAGGACCGTGCTGCCGCCGAGGAAGAAAAACTGGCCCGTGAGCAGCTTCGCTGTCGGGTTGGCATGGCGGAAGAAAGCTAAGGTCGTGTACGCGGCTTTGGCGTTCGATTTCACCATCTCGCGTGTGATGGGGAGGTACTTGGTCGTGCCGCTGGTCGTGCCGCTCGAGAGTGCGTAGTAGGGGCAGTGACCGGGCCACGTGAGGTCGTCGAGCCTGGGGTAGGCGTCTTTCCAGTAGGTATCCCAGAAGTATTCGTATTCGCGCAGCGGGACGCGGTCCTGAAAGTCGCGGGCGGTCTCGACGCGGCGGAAGTCGTGATCGATTCCAAAGCGCGTGCCGCGGGCGTGCCGCACGAGCTTCAGGAGTGTGTTCTCCTGGACGCGGCCGGCGTCCATGGCGTCAAGCTGCTGCACGCGATGGTGAGCCAATCGCACCTGCACGGCGTCGGCCAACTTGCGGACGACGGGGGTTCCGGTCAGCGACTGCAGAATTTTCATAGTGTGCGAAACCGCCTTGATTCACTGGTCACAAACGACTGAACACTGACCACTGCTCTTCCTCGCCGCCCGCGAGCGGCTGAGAGAAAGCAGTGGTCAGTGATTTGTGGTCAGTGTCCAGTTCTACAAGAATGCAACTGAAAATGTGCTAGGCTTACTGTTTCACTTTCGTGAACTCGTAATACTTGACGTCCTTGGCTCCGCTGGTCGGAGGCGTCATCTCTTTGGGGTAGTTGTCCGCGGCGTCGGCTTTCATCCAGCCGAGCAGCTTGATCTTGTCGCCGTCGAGCACGTAGATCATCGGATCGGGGTTGCCGTCGGCGTTCTCAAAGTAGATCCGCTTCGGATCAGCCTTCGGGTCGAGCCCGAGAATCATCTTCTTCTGTGCGGTACCATCCTTCGGCGTCAGCAGCATCGTGTTGTCGCTGATGGTCACCACCAGGGAGAGATCGTCGAGCTCGCTGGCGGTCTTGGGCTTGCCCTCGAAAAACATGTACGTCACGGCCCATTTGCCTTGCAGCTTGAGGAGTTCGGGCTGATCAATGCGGCTGCGGTCTGGTCCCTTTTTCCCGTTGGGGCCGCTGGCTCCGCCCTTGAGCTCGGCTTCGAGATTCTTCGGCGGCGGCACAATCGCAGCCTTCTTGTCGAGATCGGTCATCGTTTCACCGCCGGCACGGGTCACCATGGCCTTGAAGGTCTCGCCGTCCATGCCTTCTGGCACGTAGCGGACTGAGCCGTCAGCCATGAGGGCATGCGTACCACGTTTGCCGGTCGCGTCTTTGGAGACGAAGTCCTGCACCGGGGTCACGGGATCGACGCCCATGACGGTCGCCCCGCCTCCGGCGATCCACGGGCGGTTGTGGCCCGGCGGCACCTGGATCATGTAGATCGTGTTGCTCATGCCGTCGCGAATCTCGGCGGGTTTGGAGCCCCAGTTGTAGCCGGTGATGCCGACGAGTTTGGTGTGCTCGGGATTGGCGGGATCGAAGCGGGCGCTATCGCGTCCGACGCCCGCCAATGCGACGAAGTTGGTCGCGCCCAGCGTCTCACCGGCCGCGGCGGGGTGATACGCCCGCCACGAAGTCTGCGGGTAATACGGCACGAGCAGTTGTGGGATCCATGTGCCCGCGGCTCGGAGATTCTTCTTGTCGTACCAGGCGGTCTTGCGGATACGCTCCTGATCCATGAGGCCGCCGTAAAGGGCACCCTGATTCAGATAGGGGAGCAGGTCGACGATGAAGCTGGCGCGGTCGTCGGGCTGCCAGGGCAGGCCGAAGCGCTCGGGCTTGCTGACGCGGGGAAGTGCTCCCTGCGGGAATGCTTTCTTGTCGCGGGCCAACCGCACGAATCGCGTGGAGAGCGAGTGCCAGTTGGTATCGCCGGAGAGCACTTGCATGCGACCTTTTATCTGCGTGGTCAGGTCACGGATCATTGGGAGCAGCACGGTGTTGTAGTGGTCCGAGAGGATGCTAAAGTCGAACCCGAACGAAGCGAGACGGTCGCTGATTGTAATATCGATCGTGGACTTGTTTCTGAAGTCGGCAAAATCGTTGCCAGGTGTCTGAGTGGCATCACCGCGACCGGTGCCACTGCCGCCGCGGCCACCCGGCAGTTGATTGTTGCCGGGCTCGGACTGCAACTCGGTGTTGATCTTGATATCGGTCCGGAAGAACTCAGCTAAGACTGGAAGATAGTTATTGAGGATGGGCAGCAGGAATTGCTGCACTGTGTCCTTGGTGTCCTGCTCGGAGATGAAGCTGAACAGTACCGTGCAGTTCAGTTTGTCCTTATTTATCTGGTGGATGCCGGCTCCAAGAATCTTGATTGCAGGTGCTATTCTGCTCAAGATGATGCCGAACTGATCGTAGGCGCCAAAATCATCCTTGAAGAAGCTGCGCTGATCGATCATGTCGACGACCATGATCGCGGGCTGATTTTTCTCGTCGGTGCTCAGCGCGTCGAGCATGCTCTTGAGTTCGGGCCGCAGGGAGAGGTAGTCGGCTTTGTCGGCGAAGAGCTTGCCGGGTTCTGCTCCGCCGGGCGGGGGCTGGGGAGCGACTTCACCGCCGCGTCCACCGCGACCACCCTCTTCACCGATCTTGGACGGCGGTGCCGCGGCAGCAGCGGGATCAACGGGTGCCCCTTCTGCCGGCGCTGTCTTGGGTGCGATGATGGACTGATATGGCGGATCACCTGCCGCGTTCAGTTCGCCTAGCCACCGCATCATGATGTTCATCTCACCAATCACCAACGTTTGGCTGTCGTAGTAATAGAGCCCCATCGGCTTTTCCTGCCAGCGCTTCTTGTCCTCGGCCGTGATCGGCATGCCGGCGTCGTTCATCAGCGTTTCGCTCGAGAACGTCCGGCTCATCGCCATCACAAACGGATTCGACTTCAACCGGTAGAAAATCCGCTGATTGATCGGCGAATTCTCCGCAAGCTCGATGTCCATCTTCTGCGTGATCCCCGTCAGGCTGATCGGCTTCTTGGTGCGAATCAGCACGAACGGATCGCGGTCGGCATCGACCAGGCAGATGTGGACGCTGTCGAGGTCAGCCGCTTCAAAGGTCATCGAAGTCTGGAAGAAATCGAGCATCGACTTGTCGAAGAATGCACCATACAGCGGCGTGCTCCGCAGGCGGTCCAGTGCGAGCTTCACCACCGTCACCGACTGGCCCGGCAGCAGGTTGGTGGCGTCCTTCATCTTCGCCGGGGGTGCTAGGACTTCGGCTTTGGGTGCTGTCGCCGTGGGATCCTTGGGCTTGCCGAAGATGTCGTTCGGGTCGACGATCTGGCCATTGCCCGGCTGTGCGTTCACCGGCTGATTGCCTTTTTTGCCGGGCGTGGTGTCGGGGGTGACCGGTTGCTCGGTGATGGGATTGGCAGGGCGGCGGGTGACGGGAGACGGCTTGGGCGATTCCTCATCGCCGCCGAACATCATGAACCCGCCGACCGCGAGAGCGGCGATTGCCACTACGCCGAGGGCCACGCCCACCAATGATTTGGAGTTGGCTTTCTTCTTCGGCTTGTCGACGACTTCAAAGCCGTCGTCGGTGCTGCCGTCGGGGCTGGGCACGGTAAAGCGGTACTTGCATTTGGGGCAATCGATCTTGCGACCGATCAGATTGGCACCCTTGACGAGCACGTCGGCTTCGCAACTGGGGCAGGGTGTTTTGAAAGCGCCAGCCATGAGGGCTCCCGCGGAATGACGAAATGTATAGTGCTATCTTATTCGGCGCGAAGATCGTGCGGCAGTGGCATTTCCGGGAAGTTACGGAAGTTTCGCAAGTCGGAGCCATTCAAATCCGGCAGAAAATGATTTCCATTTCACACCGTTGACGCTACCCTAGTCCTGCCCCCTTTGCCGCGTTCGAGCGAGCGCCGATGCCAACGTGGAACACCCTGCTCACGCCGTTTCAGCCGCACGCCTATCGACGGCGTTCGCCGCTGATTCTGATCAATGGCCTCGCCGAGCAGGCGGAATCGTGGTACAAGAACCGCCGCTTCTGGACGCGCTACTTCGACGTCCACATGCCGAACTTCCTTGTTTACAACGGCTCGCTGCTGCACCAGCGGATCGAATCGAAGAAGCCGATCACGGTCGAATTCCTCGTGGAGCAGCTGCATACCTACCTCACGCACTTCGTGCAGACGCCGCCGTACCACATCGTGGCCAGCTCGCTGGGCGGCAAGATCGCGGTCGAGTTCGCGTCGCAGTATCCCCAGATGGTCAGCCGTCTGGTGCTGCTCTGCCCATCGGGCATGGGGGACAAGGAGCAGCTTCCGATCATGGAGGGCGTGCGGGCCAGCGACTGGAACGCCGTCGTCAGCAGCGTTTACTACCGCCGCCGCTTTGTCGATAAAGGGCTGGTCCGCTACTATCAGCAGGCCGTCACCGATCGCAAGTGGAAGACCGGCATGCTCCGCACCATCCGCGGTACCCTCGAACACACGGTGCGGGGCAAGCTCAAAGACCTGCAGGCCGAGACTCTCTTTGTGACAGGCAGCAAGGACCGCATCTGCGATCCGAAGGTCGCTGCTGCCGCCGCGGCCGAGCTTCGGCACGGGCACTTCCTCTCGATCCCCAAATGCGGTCACGCCCCGCAGATCGAGAAGAGCCGACTGATCAATCGCCTTGTCACGCACTTCCTCACCGATCCCAATCCCTCGGCCCACCCGGGATGGAAGAAGCTGCTCCTAGTGAAACCCGCACGAGCTACCAAATGACACCGACCAAACCCGCGACCCCTTCGAAATCCGACTGGTGGCTCGTCTTCCGCAAGTTCCTCAAGCACGGCACGAGCATCGCCACGTTTGTGCCGAGCTCGAAGTTCCTCGCACGTTCGATCCTGAAAGGGATCGATTTCAAGACGGCGAAGTGCATCGTCGAACTCGGTGCCGGCACCGGGCCGATCACGATCGAACTGCTCCGCCGCGTGCAGCCACACACAAAGCTGCTGATCGTGGAGATTGATCCCGATTTCTGCTCGCGATTGCGTCAGCGGTTTCCCAACGCTGACATTATCGAAGGCGACGCCGCCCACCTCGACGAACTTCTCAAAGCCCGCGGCATCACGGAAGTGGATCATGTGGTGAGTGGCCTGCCGCTGCCGAGCTTTCCGCCCGAACTGCGGCAGTCGATCATCGACAGTGCCAGCAAGGTGCTCGCCGACCACGGCACGTTCCGGCAACTGACCGTGATCCCGCTCGTCTACTGGAAGATGTACCGCCGCTATTTCACCGACGTGCGCTTCCGCCTGGTGCCGCTGAACCTGCCACCGGCTGGCGTCTACGTCTGCAAACCCTCACAGATGCTCTGATATTTCCAGTCCGCAGGGCGAGCAAGGAAATTGCCGGCGACCCGCAAGTGATTCCGATCCTCGGCATCCGTGTCGTCCAAATCGTTTGATCCGTGTCCGAACTCGAAGAATCAGGACGCGGATCAAACAGCCATTTCCTTGCTTGCGCTGCGGACTGGTAACACTCACTCACATCATCGGCACAGTCACGCGTTCGCCACCTTTCAGGGCACTCTCGTGGGCACACAGCCCCACCAGCGTCCAGTTCGCGCTGGTCGGTGCATCCGGGAACGCTGGCTGTTTGCCCAGCACCGCCATCAGGAAGTTGTGGACCAGGTGCGGGTGGGAGCCGCCGTGGCCGCCGCCCTGCAGGAAGCTCAGGTGGTCCGCGTCCTGAATCGCTGCGGGCATCGTGAACTTGCGAATCGGCTCCGGCAGCAAGTGCGCGAAATCGGGCACCTTCGTCCGCTGCGGAATCTCCGCTTCCGTCAGCGGCTTCGCGGCACTGTTCTTCGTGTGGATCACTGGATCCTCATTCTCGATCTGCTGCCACTCGAAGCTCGCCTTCGAGCCGGTGACATCGAAGCTCTCGCGGTACTGCCGAGCCACGTCGAAGAGCGTGCGCGTCACCTCGGCGACCACGTCGTAGCCCTTGATCTTGAAGGTGGCAGTTTCGAGTGCGAACGGGCTGCCATACTTGGCGATCAGTTCCTCGCGGATGCGTCCGGAGCCGTGGCAGACCACGCTCTCGGCCACGGCGGGTGCTCCGTGGCGGCTCAGGATCGCCAGGCACGGGCTGACGCAGTGCGTCGCGTACCACATCGGCGGCAAGCCGGGCCAGTAGTTCGGCCAGCCATCCATGTCTTGCTGATGGCTGCCGCGTAAAAACTGGATGCGGCCCAGCGTGCCCTTCTCGTAGAGTTCTTTCGCAAAGAGATATTCGCGGGCGTAGACCACCGTCTCCATCATCATGTAGGTTTTGCCAGTGCTCTTGACGAGGTCGCAAATCTCGCGGATCTGGCTCGTCTCCGTGGCCATCGGCACCGTGCACGCCACATGCTTGCCGGCTTTCAGAGCGGCGATCGTCTGCGGGCCGTGGTCGGGGATCGGGCTGTTGATGTGAACGGCGTCCACTTCCGGGTCCGCCAGCAGATCCTCATAGCGCTCGTAACGCTTGGCGATGCCGAACTTTTCGCCGACCTTGTCGAGTTCGCTGCGGTTGCGACGGCAGATCGCGGACATCTCCGCGTCTGGGTGCGCCTGATAAATGGGAATAAACTCAGCCCCGAACCCGAGGCCGACAATCCCGACGCGTACTTTGGCCATGTGGTGTTCTCGATGCTACTCGTGCTTATCTTTTATCAGCCACGGGTCGTTTGTCCGCACCCGCCAGGCGTGCAATTTCTTACTCAATTTTCCGAGCGCCTCCGCATGAGCCGGATCGCCGGCCAGGTTTGTCAACTCGTGCGGATCGCTGGTGAGATCGTAAAGCTCCTCTTTGGGCCGATGCAGATATTGCGAGACGCTCCGCTCGCCCATCATGCTCTCCTTGCGGGCGAGGACGCCCTGCCAGGTGGGGCTACCCCAGAGATCACTAGCGTGCGGATACGAGAGATCGTTCGCCAGATTCTGAATGAGCTTGTACTTCGCCGTCCGCACCATGCGCATGGGATAATACATCGTCACTTCGTGAAACTGATGCGAGCCGTAGACCTCATCCCAGCCCTCCTGGGGTGCCGCCTCCACGAAGGGCAGGAATGATTTCCCCGGCATCGCGTCGGGCTTGGACAAGCCGCACCAGTCGAGCACCGTCGGTGCGAGATCGGTGAAGCTCACCATCATGTCGTTGACCACGCCCGGCTTCTGGCCCGGCTTGACCACGATCATGGGCAGATGCACGCCCGCGTCGTAGAGATTGCTCTTGGCCCCGGCGAACGGGATGCCGTTATCGCTGAAAAAGCAGATGAGTGTGGTATCGGCCGTCTTGGTCTCGTCGAGCACTTTCCGCACCAGCCCGACATTGAAGTCGAGCCGGGCGACGCTCATGTAGTACTCGGCGAGATCTCCGCGCACGTCGTCGGCGTCGGGCAGGTGATAGGGGATCGGCAGTGTCTTCGGGTCGAACTTCACCCGCGGGATCGCAGCGGGATATTTGGCGTCGTTGCCGAAGCCTTTGGCGGCACGATGCGGATCCGAGTAGCCCACGTGCAGGAAAAACGGCTTGCCCTTCGCGTCCTGAATGCACTTCTTCACCGCAGCGGCGATGGCAACTCCATTGCGGCCGCCCACGGGCATCACCTTCTTGAACGGATAGACCGACTCCGGCTGCACGTGGTGCTTGGCAATCACAGCGGTCTCATAGCCCGCAGTGTTGAGAATCCCCGGCAGGCTGACGCCCTTGGCGAAGCTGTGGAAATTGTGCTTGGCGTGCGCCAGGCCATACATCCCATTCATGTGCGAGGGCTGCCCGGTGAGCATCGTCGCCCGGCTCGGGCTGCACGAACTCACACTCGCAAACGCTTTGGTGAACCGGGTGCCAGCTTTGGCGAGTGCGTCGATGTTCGGCGTCTTCGCGGCCTTGTCGCCGTAGCAGCCGACTTCCATGCCTAGATCGTCCGCGATCAGAAAGATGACATTCTTCGGCGACTCCGCAGCCGCCGTCGCAGCAAGAATGATACTCAGCAAAAATGCGTTCCGCATCGCTTCTCCAAGATCAGGCACTGGCCACGAGTTCCTTGAACACCAGCCGCCGGTAGAGGTCGCTGGTCTGCATCAGAGTCTCGTGACGGCCCGCGGCTGCGACGGTGGCTTTGTGCAGCACGATCACGTGATCCGCATGACGCAGCACCGCCTCGCGATGCGTGACGAAGAGCAGCGTCCGCCCCGCCCGGGCCCGCTCGAAAGTGTCGTCCAGCAGCGTCTGCGAATCGAGGTCCATCGCGTCGCTGGGCTCTTCGACAACAATCAGCGACGGATCGCGGAGCAAGGCTCGCGCGAGTGCGATGCGCATCTTCTCGCCAGCCCGCAACGCAAAGCCGCCATCGCCGACGATCGTCTCGTAGCCGTAGGGGAGCCGCTGCACAAACTGATGGGCGTGGGCCAGCTTGGCGGCATCAATCACCTGCGGCGCGGGGAAGCTGGGATCGCCACAGCCGATGTTGTTGGTCACCGTGTCGGTGAAGACCGTGAGCGGCTGGGCGACGAGCGCCACCTGCGTCCGCAGCGATTCGAGCGTGACCCAGCGGATGTTCTTTCCGTCGAAGCGGACCTCGCCGGCGGTCGGTTCGTTGAAGCGGCCGAAGAGCGAGACGAGCGCACGGGCTTCATCCACATCGCTGGCGACCA
>JBGSSZ010000108.1:0-2968 GCA_041736785.1 Limnoglobus sp. | reverse complement strand
GGCGGCCAGCAACTGCCGCCCGATCCCGCGCTGTTGATGGTCGGCCGAGACGTACACCCGGTCGATGTGTCCGTTCGGCTCCATCTCCGCGAACCCGACCGGGCGACCGGCCTCCTCGGCCACCGGGACGAACCGCCCGGCGAACCGCCCGAACCAAGAATCCCTGTCGATATCCTCGGACGCCCAGGCCGCGACCTGCTCCGGGGAGTAGTCCATGCTGTTGACGCGGCGGATGGTGTCCCGGAACAGAGCCAGCAGCGCAGGCGCATCGTCCGGTCGGTATAGCCGCAGCGTGACCACCCCTCGCCCTCCGCCGAACAGGATCGCACTCCAACATAGCGGCTTCGCGGCCCGGCTGGAGCAGCACCTTGTTAGCCGTCTTGGAGTATCCCAAGTCGTTCTACTGCTTCCTCTCCCATACTGGAGTGAAGCAATCGGATAAACGTCTCCTCGGCTTCTCGCTCTTCGAAGATGCCACAGATGATATCGTCCGTGATCCGCCAATGACCCAATAGAGTCTTCGCATCGCGAGTGATTTCGAGGCACAATTGCGAATAGTAGTTCAACTGAAACTCGATGAGCGTCTCCCAAACCTCTTCGCTCTGACCGTTCATCAGATCGGTCAGCTTTTCGTAATGAGGTTTCAGCGCGTTCATCATGCGATCATCAACGTCCACAACCCATTCGGGCGGTGCCCATTTCGCATCTTTTTCTTGACCGACAGCGTTGTAAGCGAAACAGGGTATGCCAAGTACAGTGTAGTCAGCGTAGAAGAGCCAGAAGCCACAAGCGTAAACCACTCCATCCGGGGGTGGGATCTTCGCGAGCGTCTCTTTAACGAAACCGGCCGCGTGGGTTGCACGCGGCCGGCGAGGGTTGTCAGAATCAAAGTATCAGATCGTCAGTCCGAACCGGCCGCCGAACTGGGCGAAGTCGGTCGAGCCGTCGATCGTGCCGTCATTGTTGAAGTCGAAGGCACTCGCGTTGACGCCGGGCGTGGTGCCGAACACGGCTCCGAATGCCGCGAAGTCATTCGGGCCATCGACCGTGCCGTCGCCGTTGATGTCGCCGAAGATGCGGCGAATCTGCTGGGCGCCGATGTTCGGATCGCTGGTAAAGCTGCCGATCTGAAGGCGGTAGCGACCATCGGCGAGCGAGCCGAACTCGACCACGCCGGGAATGTTCGGCGAGCCGTCGGCGTTGGTGAACGTGAGCACGAGGCTGTTGGCTGCGCCCTGTGCGACGTTGATGAGTCCGTTGGGCCCGGTAGCTCCGGTCTGAATCGTGGTGACAGCCGGACCGACCTCTGGATTGATCAGTTGGATAGCACCCAGGCTGTTAAAGTTCGCCGCGGTGACCGGACCGGCAAAGGTCACTTCGATGGTCGTGATGCGCGACCGCTGGGCATTGCCGTTGTTGATGGTGAAGCTGCTGACCGCAGGTGCGGCCGACTGGACTTCGATGGAGCCGATATCGGTCGCGGCACCCGAGACGCGGGCGAACCCTGCACCACGCTGGTCGGTGGTCAGCGTGGTCGTCGTGCCGGCATCGACCACGGGGCTGTCGCTGGCCGGGAGGACCGTCTGGGTCGGCCCGCCGTTGTCGGCAAGGACGCCGAGTTTCAGATCGGCACCGATGGGGAGATTATTCCCGCTGCCAGCGAGCAGATTGAATCCGTTCGGCGTGCCGATGGCACTGAAGTTGGCCAGAATCTGCGGCAGCACAGTACTGCCGATGTCGCCCTGAGTGGGGTCGACCGCAGCGAAGTTTCCGCTGACGATGGAATTGACCAGCGTCACGGTCCCGGTACCGGAGTTGTAACCGATGCCGCCGCCATTACCAGTGCCGGTCGCGGTGTTGTTGGTGATTGTCGTGTTTTCAATGAGTGTGTTGCCGGCATAGTTGCCGGTGAACCCGATGGCTCCGCCGTGGAATCCTCCGACGTTGCCATAGAAGGTGCTGTTGCGGATGGTCGATCCACTGGCACCGACCGTGCCGGAGAAGCGGATGGCCCCGCCCACATTGCCGATGGTCGTCTGGTTGTTGACGACTGTGCTGTTGGTGATGAGCAGACTGCTGTTAGCCATGAAGATCCCGCCGCCCTGCCCGGACTTGCCTTCGGAGAGTGTCGAGCGGTCCAAGGTGAGGAATCCACCGCCGACGACGTTGATATTCCCGCCCGAAGTCGCGGCGGTGCCACCGGTGATCACGCTGTCTGAGAATGTGACCGTTTCGTCGGTGATAAGAATGTTCCCACCGGTCGCAGCGGAACCGCCTGAGATTGTCAGGTTGGAGATCGTGATGAAGTCGGTCGAGGGTGTGGCCGTGGTGTTGAAGATGCGCGTGCCGGTCGCAGTGACCGTGGTCAGGGCGGCACCAGCACCTTGAATGGTGACGCCTTCGCTGATCGACAATTCGCCGCTCGTCAGTGTGATCGTCTGCGGCGTGTTGAAGAGCGCACTGAAGACGATGAGGTCCTGGCCGAGAATGGCATTGGTATCGAGAATGGCTTGGCGAAGCGAACCGGGGCCGGAGTCATCGGTGTTGGTGACGATGAACTTGCCTCCGATGGCCACGGTGAACTGCCCGGCGGTGCCGCTCGCCACGAATGTGCTTTCAAGGTTGGAAATCTGGTTCGCCTGGATGACGACGTTGTAAGTGCCATTGTCGGTGTCATCCCAGCCAGCAGCACCATTGATCGGTGGCGTGATCTGATACGTCGCCACTCGTGGGGTGCCGTCGGTGGGATTGTCGATGCTCACGAACGTCGCTGCGGTGTCAAATGAGTTCGGGCCGGTGACGCGAACGGCGGCGTCGTTGCCGATGATGTCGCTCACGTCGATCGCATTGGCGTCCGCGAACGTGACCGTGAACTTGTAGGGGTTGGTGGTCACGTCGTCGACGATCACGGTCGGCCCCGTCGCCGTCGCTGTCGGTGCAGGTGCTGTGACTGTGAACGAACCGAGCG
>JBGSSZ010000089.1:0-7194 GCA_041736785.1 Limnoglobus sp. | reverse complement strand
TTCGCCTTCACCGCTTTGAGCCAGTCGTAGATTTCCTTGACCCCGGCGGCAGTCATGATGGGGATGCTAAGCAGGAATGAGAATCGTGCCGCGGCGGGGCGGGCGAGCCCGACAAAGAGCCCGGCCGTGATGGTGCAGCCGCTGCGCGAGCCGCCGGGCATCAGAGCCAGTGCCTGAAAGCAGCCGATGAAGATGGCATCGAATAGCGTGATCTGATCATCGGTACGGGGCGTCCTGACCCGTCGGGCCCACACTTCCGACAGAAACATCAGCACGGCGAAGACGATGGCGACGATGCCGATGGAGGTCGGGTTGCGGAACGTCTCGTTGATCCACGGTTTGAACTTCCAGCCGATCAGTGCTGCCGGAATCGTGCCGACGATGATGAGCTTGGCCAGCCGGCTGTCCGCGGTCGTGCTGGCAATCCAGTGCCCGCTCCGCAAGTCGCGGACAAACGCCGCGAGCATCGCCACGATGTCCCGGCGATAGTAGACGATGACGGCAAGGAGCGTGCCCAATTGGATGACGACCGTGAACGGATCGTCTTTCAACTGCTCCTCCGTGCGACCGAACCACTGCTGCACGAGCAAAAGATGTGCGGTGCTGCTGATGGGCAGAAACTCGGTGAGCCCCTGGACGACTCCGAGCACCGCGGCCTGCCAGACTTGCATAGTGTGTTCCTGAACGCCCGGCGTGGCCACTCACTGCGGTTTGGGATCAGCCCACGGGCAGACCTCGTACAGTTCATCCGCCAGTTTGCCCGCGAGCGTGGTCAGCGTCGCTTTTTGCTGCTCGTAGGAACGATACTTGTAGAGAGTCATCGCGATGTTGACCACCAGCCGGTCGTCGATCACGTCCGGGCCGCGCTCGCGGTCGATGCGATCCCGGGCCCAGTAGAAGGGGAACATGAAGCTGGCACAGCGGGCTTCATCCTCGTCGTCCCAGATGCGCCGGCCCTCCTGCGTCCAGTAGGCAATCATGCTGTGCTCCTCCATGAAGCGATACTTCCGCACGCCGTCTTCCATGTAGGGCACGGGGACCTTGTACTCCACCTGGCGATAGGTCAGCGGGATCGTGCGACCCTTCGGTGTGGTGATCACAATCGTGGCACTGTCGACGATGGTCTGCCCGTGCTTGGAATGGCAGACATCCGGGCTGTGGTAGTCCTTCACCACCATGGCACTTTTCCAGTAGATGAACCAGGCACTGGCGCGGTCGCCGACAGGTGTTTCGTAGTTGATGATGCGGGCCGAGTTGAAGGTCAGTGTGTCTTTGACGCGCTGGAAGACTTCGCCTTCGAAGTCGGCGTCGGTGCCGCGCCATTTGTCGATCTGGCTGGGAATCTGCTTGAAGTCGGGCTCGACGTCGAGCGAGTTGCCGATGCCGGGCATGGCGAGGCAGCCGACGCCGGCGATCAGCGACGCCAGCAGGACCACTGAGGCGAGTGCCGTAGACGTGCGACTCGGTTGCGGGACTTCGCCCGTGAAGGTGAATGCGTTGGTATCGCCGGGCTTGATCAGCAATCGCGAGAACGCCAGCACGATCGCGAGGCCGACGACGAACAGTGCGAGGCCGAGGAGTTCGTGGTAGATGCCTTCGATGTATTCGGCGGAGCCGGTCCATTCGCGGATGATGCCCGACGCACTGACGCGCAGCGAATTGATGAAGACCAGCGTCGGCACGGCGAAGAGCAGCGTGATGAGCCCGCGGCCCGCACCGAAGCCGCGGATGTGGGCAATGAACGCGGAGACGGCGAGAATGGCCCGCACCTGGGTCAGACCGCT
This sequence comes from Limnoglobus sp., assembly GCA_041736785.1. GTDB lineage: Bacteria > Planctomycetota > Planctomycetia > Gemmatales > Gemmataceae > JBGSSZ01. The sequence continues at coordinate 5,410 of JBGSSZ010000089.1, read as the reverse complement.
GCAGGCACCGACGACATCGATGCCGCCCGAGGGGAGCATGATCTCGTTGCCGCGCTTCATCTCGATCGGGATACCGAAGAGAGGAATGATCTCCGCGGCGATCGACGAAGCGATGGCCTGCAGGATCTGCTGAAACGGATTCTGGATCCGCCCTGGCAGCGGCAGTGCAAAGAGCGGGAAGATCATCGAAAAGCGGACGGCGGTGAAGAGGTTCCAGCCGGAGCGGATCAGGATCACGCCGACCGTGGCGATGAAGAGAGCGATGGCCTCCCACCAGAGAATGATGGGCCGCGGACCGATCTGGGAGTAGACGAACCAGGGTGGCAAATAGGCGAGTGCGCCGAGTGCAACGAGTGCCATGCCCAGCCGCGGGCGTGGCGTGTCGGGAATGAGTGCGAGTTTACCGCGGCGGTTCCAAACCAGCCACGCCGAAGCGAGGATGATGATGGCGCGGTCGGGTCCGTCGTAGCCGCGGACCCAGTAGCCCACCATGCCGTAGAGAATACCCGCTGCCCCTGCGGCGAGCACAAGCCACGGCAACCAGGCTGTGAGGATTCGAGTCATGGCGTTCATCAGTCAGGCTAACACACGTCGGGCGGGCGGTAAAACGCCGCAAGCGAGGAGTCTCCTCGCTTGCGGTCGATTCAGCACAATTCGCGTTGAAAACTACGGCTTCTTCGGCTCTTTGGGTTCTTCCTTCACCGGGCCGTGCTTGGCGACGAGCTCGTCGAAGAACTTCTGAGCATCCGCGCGGTACACAAACGCAGCCTTGGAATCCAAGGCCTTCTTGAGCGCGTCGCGGGCATCGGTGCTCTTGCCACGGTGGTCGAACATCCGAGCGAGGAAGTAAACCGTGTCCGGCGGCGTCCCCTGACCACTAGCGGCCTGCACGGAGCCGCTCAAGGCCCGCTCCGCATCGTCGTAGCGACCGGCTTTGAACAGGCACCAACCAAGGATCGCCATCGCTTCCGGGTTCTTCGGCTGCGAGGTCTGCACGAGTTGTGCGATGGTCACCGCTTGCTGCTTTTTCTTCTCGTCGGCGGACTCGGCCATGGAGAGCGCGAGATTCCAGGCGTAGAAGTTGTTGGTGCGGTCCTGACGATTGAGACCGTCGAAGATCTCTTCGGCTTTGTCGTATTGCTTCTTGTAGCGGTGCGCCAGGCCGATGAGGGCGTTGGTCCCGTTGTCGTCGGCTTTGAGCGTTTTAGCTGCGGTGAGTTGTGCGTCGGCTTCCGGCATGCGGCCTTCATTCATCAGCCAGTGGCCATACTCGCGCGGAGCCATCACGTGCTTCGGATGGGCAGCGAGAGCTTTCTTGTGCCACTCCTCCGCCTTGGCTTTGTTCTGGGCAGTCTCCTCGTCCGTCTTGCCCGGTTTGCTGTCCCAGAAGCGGCCCATGTTCGTCTCGGGCAGTCCGATCTGCGGATTGTCGGGATCGTCGGCATAGGCGGTCTTCAGCTCGGCGAGCGCGCCATCGGGATCGCCCGCGAAGATAATTCGCGCGACCTGCCAGCGGATCATGGCGTTCTTCGGATCATCTTTGAGCAACGCCTGCAACTGCTGCAAAGCTTCTTTGATTTGGCCACGGCTTGAGTACGCCCGGGCCAGACCTTCGCGGGCGCTCTTGATGAAACGCGGCCGCTGTTCGGTGAGCCAACGCGCGTTACCAGCTTTGACGAGAGCGGCTTCGAAACACAGGGTGGCATCCATCAGTCGGCCCTCATTCAGGGCGAACTGACCACTGAGGATGTACGGGTCAGGATGCTCGTGATCTTCGACGCTTGCGCGTTCGAGGAACTGCCGGGCTGCCTGACCATTGTTGCTCTGGGCCGCGATCGAGGAGAGGATCACCAGCGGCGGGGGGAGCTTGTTGTCTTTCTTGCAGGCTTCGGCGAGTGCCTTGATGGCATCGTCGACCTTGCCGGCCCGCAGTGCTTCGATGGCTTTGTCGAAGTCGGCTTTGGTGTCAGCGTTCGGTGCGGCAGGGGTCGGAGCACCGGTGGTCGGAGGATCCTTCGGCGGTTCCGCGGGCGTCTGAGCGCTCGCGGAGAGGGCGAGCCCGGCCGAAAGTGCTGCGGCAGGCAGAAAACGAGGCAACTTCATGGCTTCACTCGCGTGAGAAGATCACGTGCGCGGAGATATTCAGTCCGCTCACGATCGGACATGGAAAGACGGGCTGCGCTATCGAGCGCGGCCTGGGCGTCAGCGGTGCGACCTTGACCCTGATAGGCCAAGGCCAATTGTGTCCAGCAGCCCGCGGTCGCACGCGACTGCGTGTGCGGCAGCACAGCCCGCAGGGCTTCATCGTATTTCTCATTGGCGTTGTTCACCATCGCCAGCACCTCTGCCTGTTCGGGCGACAGCCGGGTCACATTCTCCGCCAGCAGAGTTGATTCGCTCAGAGCCTTGTGCTTGTCCTTGTCGCCGAGGAGCCGCAGCATCACCAGATTGGTCACCGTCGGCAGATGAGACGCATCGACGGCCAGTGCTTTTTCGCAGCCGATGATGGCGTTGCGGGAGAGTTCGGGATCGATCGGACCCGGCTTGAGCAGACAGATTCGGACGAGTGCCGCGGCCCGGAGCTGCGATGCGGCGGGGTACTCCAGATTCCAACGCTCCAGAATCGGAATGAGAAATTCGGCCGCCTTCCTCGCGTGCTCCTGACTCGGCGGGTGAGCATCGAGCAGACCCTGCGCCACCTGCAGTGCGGAGACGACGGATCGCGAATCCTTGGCCGTCTTGGTGAATTCCAACACCTGCTCAAGGAAGTAGTCGAGGCGCTCCGTGTCGCCGACTTCCGCCAGTGCACGGGCGAAGATCAACGCGACCCGCGGCATCTTGACGATCTCGGCATCCGGAATCACTGACAGATAATTCAGCACCTTTTCCGGATAGCCCGTGCCGGTGATGAAGGTCGCCTGCATGCAGACGACTTCCAGTTCGTTGGGCATCGCCTCGCGGGCTTTGTGGAGGGCCGCCATCGCCAGATCGCGGCGCTGCGCCGCAAAAGCAGCATTCGCAGCGATCATCCAGTATTTTGGGAACTTCGGGTTGCGTTCGGCAGCGTCTTTCAAGCGGTAGTACGCCGCCAATTCCTTGTCGTTCAAAATGGCAAACTGCGAGAACCGCTCGAGCAGCTGCGGGTCATCCCCGCAAATCTCCAGCCCATGCATCAGCGACTCGATCGCTTCCCTGTTCTTGCCTGAGCGGGCATACGACATCATCAGCCCGTTGTAGGCCTCAGCGGTCTTCGGCTGTTTGGAAATCACATACTGCCATGCCCGGCGGGTGCGATCTTCCACATCCTGCGCGAGTTCGACTTTCTCTGCGTCATTGATCTGCTTGGAGGCGTGCAGCTTGTTGACCGCAGCCGCGTAGCGAGGCCCAAGCAAGGCCAGGCGAGTCATGGTGTCGACGTCGCCTTTCAGCTTGGCACCGTCGTAGCACAACTCGGAGATTTTGCGCCCCGCGGGCCAGGCGGTCCAGGTTTTCTGAGGCAGCGTGGGCAGTTCAAAAGTTTCTCCGAACAGATAGAGCATCATCACCTGCGCAGCCGGATCCGAGTTGGCGATGTGTTCCGCTTGAATCATTTTCCAGATGTGCTCGGAGGTAAACGCCCGCAACCGTGTCGTATCCTGACCGGCTTGCCCGAGCACCTGCAGTGCCCAGGCGATGGCATCGAACTGCAGCGTGACGTGGAATTCTTCCGGGCGACCCAACGCACTCAAATGTGGCCGAGCCGCTTCGATGTCCTTCTTCTGCAGATAGGCCAAGGCGAGCAGGTAGTTGGCGTAGTAGTCGCGCTTTTCGTATTCGAGCCGGCGTTTGGCTTCGCGGATGAGCTTGTCGGCGTCGCGGTTTTTCTGATGAATGCGGTAGAGCAACATCATGGTGGGTGCGTCGGACGGATCCCCTTCGCCGGTCTCGAGTGCTTTTTTACGACTGCGGGCGAGGGCGTCGTTGGGCGAGAGCTCGAGGATGCGATCGAGGTGCCCGATGATCTTGGCGACATCGCCACCGGTGCGGATTTCGTTGTCGATGGCAATGAGTTCGTTGCGGATCGCGTTTTCCTCCGACTTGCGGAGGTAGTAATTGATGCCGGCGTAACCGAGGGCGATGACGGCGACGAGACCAAAACCAGCGACGGCGAGTCGCAGCGGGCGGCTCCAGCGGCGGAATCCGTGATAGCCCTCGACTGGAAGGCGCGCGAGGTACTTGCCGCCTGCGGCGATGCGAGTGCCGAGCGGTCGACGAACGAACGGATTGACTTCCGTCTTTTGAACTGCCATGGGTTCGGTGGTGCAATTTCTAGGGTGGTCAGCTAGCCACAGTTTACGGAATACGTCTCAATTGGGCAGCGGTTCGCGCGAGGCTTCGGAATTGTTACCAGCGTTTGTTACAAGTGAATTCCGATGTGCGACCCGACTTGGAATCGCTCTCAACCCTGCATCCATGCGTTGACGAATGCCGGAGCACGGTTTAAATCAAGCGAGATTGTCACCCGTCGCCGCGAAGGAGATGCGCGAGGTTCGGCGCTCCCTGCGAGCAACCGACCGTGCCGTAGGCGTGGCACGACGAAGTTCGCACTATTGGCGCAACACATGTCCCAGCATCATCATACAGCAATCGAGCCGCTTTGCGTGTTGTTCAGTTAGGTAAATACTACCCGCCTGCCACGGGTGGGATCGAAACGCATACCCGCACGCTCTGCCGTTCGCTGGCGGCGCTGGGCGTCGATGTCCGCGTGGTCGTGGTCAACCATCAGAACGCCGCGGGCGAGGATGTGACTTTCTCCAGCTCGGCGAAAACGCCCAGCGTGATTGATTCGGATGGTCCCGTGAAAATCTGGCGGGTTGGGCGCGTCGCGAATCTCGCCAAGCTCGACGTGACCCCGTCGTTGCCCAAAGTCCTGCGGCAACTGCAACAGGATCCGCCCGACATCTGGCATCTGCATACGCCGAACATCACCATGATGCTCGCACTGGCGGGCATGAAATCTCTCAAGCCGCTGGTCATCACTCACCACAGCGACATCGTGCGGCAGAAGATCCTCAAGCACGGCGTGCGGCCCCTTGAGAAACTGATCTACGGCCGGGCGGTGCGGGTGCTGTCGACCTCGGCCGCGTATGCGGAAGGCTCGGACCTGCTGCGGCAGATGCCCGGCAAGATCACTCCGCTGCCACTGGGCATCGATCTGGCACCGTATCAGTCCCCCTCGCCCGCAGCGCAGAACTACGCCGCCGAACTCGTGCGGCAGCACGGGTCACCGCTCTGGCTGACCGTTGGTCGCCTGATCTATTACAAGGCGCTCGATGTCGCGTTCGAGGCTCTCGCCCGCCTGCCGGGGAAGCTGCTGATTGTGGGCGGTGGCCCGATGGAGGCGGAATGGAAAGCCAAAGCCGCCGCCGTG
>JBGSSZ010000054.1:0-18265 GCA_041736785.1 Limnoglobus sp. | reverse complement strand
CACGAGTTTCCGTCCGGCACCTTCGAAGGCCTCGCTGTAGTCACGTCCCTCGCCGACCGCTACGCCGCCGTGGCGAAAGCCACCCGTGCCGCGATCGATGAAACCGACGAACTCGGCGACGCTGACACGGCCGACCTTTTGACCGGTCAATCCCGTAAGCTCGATTCCGCGCTCTGGATGCTCGAGGCCCACTTGCAGACTCAGAAATGATCAGTGCTGACGAACCAGTGTCAAACCGCAAGCGGTGGATCGTCGCGGGGGTCGCGATTGCCATGCTCATGGCCGTGGCGTACGCCAGCGCGTTTTTCTTCGCAGGACTCTTCGACAACAAGCCCGCGGCTTCGATCGATGAACTCGATGCTGCTGAGGTGGCGAAGCTCTCTGTGTTCGTGCTGAACCGGCCTGATGGCGGGCCCGACATAACCCGCGGCGGGGGCGAGTTGCTCAACATACCGCAACCCGAAGTGGAGAGCATCCTCGCGACTCTGCGCGGTGCCAGGCCAATCACAGCAGAGCGAGCTGTGTTTCTCGGACGGATGGAGATCGCCCTGCAGGATGGCCGAAAGCTGACAGTGATGCTGCACCGCGACGCAAGCGACAAATCCGCGAGCCTGCAGTACCGCATCGGGAATCACGGTTACGAGGGCCAATCGCTGACCGCATTTCTTGCGGCACTCGATGCCATGGAAGCCCGGCTCAAGACTGGACAGTGACAGTCTCGCGAGCCGGGGCGAATACGCGGATCATAATGGCGTAGGCACCAAAAATGACGCAGGTGTAGCCAAGGTCGCCGACCAGCGTGCCACGAGCAAAGGGCAGGGCGGCACCATAGCAAGTGAGCAAACCGCCGAGCGATCGATCATAGCCATGCACCGGCGAGAGCCATGACGCGAAATTGGTGATGACAAAGAACGACGCACTGCCGAGCAGAGCGGTGCCGCCGATGGCCAGCGGATTCTCGGTCCGGCGGAGCAGGGACCAGCCGAGGAGTGCGTAGACCGCATACGCGGCGTATACACTGGCGAGGGGCAGATACTGCTGGTTGAAATCGTTCTGCCAAAGCAGCACGAAGTCAGACACGAGCATCGCAGCAAATGCAAACAGCATCGCCTGCCACAGCCCGATGCGGGCACCAGCAAATAGGGCCAGTGCCCCGACCGCCGCCATGTTCCAGACGCGGTACTCCAGTGGGATCAGTCGCGTGATGGCGACAAACACCGCGAGAGATACAGCGAGAAATATCGAGATCGTCCGGGACCGTTCAGGTGGCATCGTGAGGCTCCAAGGGTCTGGCACAGTTTATGACGCCGCTGCATTCGGCTCAATGCCGAAGTCGCGGATGGTGAAGAGCGGGCGATAGTCGTACTTCGCAAGTGCTTCCGCGGCTCCCTGTAACCGGTCGCAGATGCTGATGACGCGGACGACGGTGGCACCTTTGGCTTCGACGGCAGCAATCGCCTGCAGCACCGAACCGCCCGTTGTCAGAACGTCATCGATCACCACGACTCGATCACCAGACTGGACTTGGCCTTCAAGGCGCTCTTTCGCGCCGTACTCTTTTGCAGCTTTGCGGACGAAGAACCCTTCGAGCGGCCGACCGTGATGGTGTGCGGCCACCAGCATCGCAGCGGCCATCGGAATGGCTCCCACTTCCAGCCCGCCGATCGCTTGGAAATCCAGATCGCGGGTCGCATCGTAGAGGAGCTCGCCGAGCAGTGAGATGGCCTCCGCGTGGAAGAGCACCTTCTTGGAATTGACGTAGTAGCTCGACTTCTGACCCGACGCGAGGGTGATGTCGCCGAATTGCAGTGCCCGCTCGCGGAACAACTGCTGCAGACGGGCCCGCTGCCTCACAGGATCAATCGTCATAGAATCCCCATGCTGCCGTTGGCGTCATTTTCGCCGTGACATTGGACAACCGGTCCTTGTATAAACTACGGTTTCGGGACCGGCTCGCAGTGAGACTTTGTGTTCGACTTTCACGACTTCATCAGTTCCTGGTCGCATCTGGTCATGGCCGGGATGATGCTTTTCGTCGCACTGCTGCTGTTGCGACTGACTCGGAATCATCCGCTGCCCAATCGGCTGGCTGTGCTGTTCTATGCCGGGTCCGCGGTCGCACTTTACACGCTGAGCGGGCTCTTTCACGGTGTCCGCTACATCGGCACCGACGACCGCCGCGTCTGGCAACTGCTCGATCAGACTGCAATCTTCGGCCTCATTTACGGCTCCAATGTTCCGCTGCTCGTGTATCTGCTCCCTCCGCGGCGACGCAACTGGCTGCTGATCCTCATGGGCGGAGTCGGGCTGATCGGCGCGATCTGCCTCTGGACTCAGCCGAATCATCAGGTGCTCGTCGCCGCGTATATCGGCATCGGTCTGCTCGGGCTCGTGCCGATGCGGACCTACTTCCGCACGCTTCGCTGGTGGGGTTCGCTCTGGGTTTTCCTGATGGCGGGTTCGTACATTTTCGGTGCGGTCTGCGACGCGGTCGAGTGGCCCGTGCTGGTGCGCGAGGGTTGGCTGAAATTCACCTGGCACGAGCTGTTCCACATCTGCGTCATCGCCGGCACGGTGGCACACACAATTCTGATCATCAAGTATGTGATCCCCGCCGGGAATCGCTCGCGCACCCGAAGAAATACCGTTGACCGCGGGGCACTCAGCAGCCACAATCCACTTGTCACACACCGTGTGATCCCGCCAGCCTTGGACCGCCTCTGAACCCTGCGGTTGTCTCAACTATGCGAATACTCCTCACTCTGGCCCTCTCGGCCATGGCGACACCCTCATGGGCTGACTCGCTCAAAGCATATCCCGAATCCCTGACCCTGCGCGGGGCCGACGACGCACCGCAACTGGTGATCGACCGCCACGCGGCGAAAACCACCGACGCCACCGGTCTTGCGAAGTTCACGATCTCGAACCCCGCCGTCGCTAGCATTGATGCCTCCGGTCGCGTGTACCCGATCGCCAACGGCAGCGCGGAAATCTCAGCGACTGTCGACGCGATGACGATCAAGGTCCCAGTCATCGTCTCGCACATGGAGTTGCCGAGACCTATCAACTTTGCCAACCAGGTCCAGCCGATCCTTACCAAACTCGGCTGCAATTCCGGGGGTTGCCACGGCAAGATTCAGGGCCAGAACGGCTTCCGCCTCAGTCTGCTCGGCTTCGATGCTGAGCTCGATTACACCACGCTCGTGAAGGAGAGCCGTGGCCGTCGCTTGCTGCCCGCGGCGCCGGATGCGAGTCTTTTCCTTCTCAAGGCGTCTGGCAAGGTGCCGCACGGAGGCGGTCGCAAGCTCGAACCCGACGGTGAGGAATACAAAGTCCTGCGCCGCTGGATCGCGACCGGGATGCCTTTCGGCGACGACAAGGACCCCACTGTGGCGAAGATCGCTGTCTATCCCGTCAGTCGCAGCATCGATCGCGGCCATCGCCAGCAACTCGTCGTGCACGCTCACTACTCCGACGGCAGCATCGAAGACATCACCCGCCGCGCTCAGTTTGAGAGCAACGAAACCGAATTGGCGAGTGTCAGTGAGAGCGGTCTCGTGCAGAGCTTGAAGCTCACCGGTCAGGCGGCGATCATGATCCGCTTCTCCGGGCAGGTCGCGGTGCATCGTGCAATTGTTCCACGGCCGGGTGGTAGCCCCGCGTTTGAGTTTGCCGCGAAAACGGTCGTGGACGACCCCACCGCGGCCAAGTGGCGCGAACTGGGCATCACGCCCTCGAAGGAATGCACCGACGAGCAGTTCATTCGCCGGGCCTCGCTCGACATCACTGGCACACTGCCCAGCCCGGCGGAGATTGTCGCGTTTCGCGAGGATCGAGACCCCGCCAAGCGGGACAAGCTCGTCGATCGACTCGTCGACAGTCCGGAGTACAGCTACTACTTCGCGAACAAGTGGGCGGACATCCTGCGTGTGAAGCGTCGCAATCTGAAGAGCCGCATGGCCGGGACTTATGCGTTTCACACGTGGATTCGCGAATCGATTGCCAGCGACAAACCGTACGACGAGTTCGTCCGCGAGATCGTGACCGCCATCGGTGAGGAGTCATCATCGCCTCCGACGGTGTGGTACAAGGAGGTGACCACGCCCGAGCAGTTTGTCGACGACGTCAGTCAGGTCTTCCTCGGGCAGCGTCTCGCGTGTGCCAACTGTCATCACCATCCCTATGAGAAGTGGACACAAGACGACTACTGGGGCCTTGCCGCGTTCTATGGCCGCGTCGGAGTGAAGGTGCTTCCCTCGCCGGGGATGAACACGGGCGGTGATGGCGGACGAAATCGGCGACAAGCCATCTACATCAAGGAAAACGGCTCCGTCACTAACAAGCGGTCGAACAGGCCCGCTCCGATGCAGCCACTCGATGGCGAACCCATTGCCAGGAGCGATGACGATCCCCGCAAGGCGCTCGCGGACTGGATGACCGACGCGAAGAACCCGTTTTTCGCGAAGGCGATGGCCAATCGCTACTGGGCTCATTTTTTCGGCCGCGGCATTGTCGATCCGCTCGACGACATGCGTGTGACCAATCCGCCGAGCAATCCGGCCCTGCTCGACGCACTCGCGGCTGACTTCGTGAAGAACAAATACTCGACCAAGGCACTTGTGAAGGCGATCGCCAAGAGCCGCGTCTATTCACTGAGCAGCGTGCCGAATGAGTATAACTCCGCCGACCGGCAGTCGTTTGCCCGCTACTACCCCAAGCGGCTGAGCGCGGAAGTACTCTACGACGCAGTGGCGAAAGTCACTGAGAGCCCAAGCAAGTTTCAGGGGCTCCCCACCGACCGCAATGCACCGCAGCGTGCGATCATGCTGCCCGACGAGTCCTTCCCGTCGTATTTCCTCGACGTCACAGGTCGCCCGCAGCGGATTAGCGCCTGCGAGTGCGAACGCGTCAATGAAGCCAGCCTCGCGATGACGCTGCACCTGCTCAACTCCGAGGAGGTGCAGAACAAGATCACCCGTGGTGGTGCCCGCGTGGACCGCATCGCCAAGGATGATCGCGGCGAGAGCGAAAAAATCACCGAACTCTTCCTCGCCACAATCGGCAGCACGCCGAGCAAGGACCAGATGAAAGTCGCCCTCGAAAACATCTCGAAGCACCCCAAAGACAAGAAACAAGCCTATGAAAACATTCTCTGGGCCCTGATGAATACGAAAGCGTTTGTGTTCAATCAGTAAGCGATTCGTAAACTGCCGGTGTGTTCACAGCGTTGCGGACCTCACAACTCGCGAGTGCATCATGAAGGCGTTGTTGCTCCTGTCGGTACTTGCTGTTCCGGTGGCATTCGCTGATGACCGGCCGCCGGTGGTGCTCACCGAAGCCGCGAAAAAGCTGCATTCCGAGTCGCTGGTCGTCGACGGTCACAACGACCTCGCCTGGGAACTCCGCAAAGCGATCCGCAAGCCCGGTGAAGGCTTCCGCACGATCGATCTCACCAAGAATCAGAAATCGTTTCACACTGACATCCCGCGACTGCGCAAGGGCAATGTCGGCTGCCAATTCTGGAGCGCCTGGGTGCCAGTGGACACCACGAAGAAAGGCACAGCGGTCAAGAACACGCTCGAGCAGATCGACCTGGTTCACCGCATGGTCGAACGCTATCCCGACGACTTCGCATTCGCCCGCACGGCCGACGACATTGAACGCATCCGCAAGAGCGGCAAAATCGCCTCGCTCATCGGTGTCGAGGGTGGCCACTGCATCGACAATTCGCTGGAGATCCTTCGCGACTTTCACCGCCTCGGCGTCGCCTACATGACGCTGACTCACTCGGAAAACACAGACTGGGCCGATTCCTCCACAGACACGCCCAAGTCACACGGCCTCACCAAGTTCGGCGAGGAAGTCGTGCTTGAAATGAACAAAATGGGGATGATGGTCGACATTTCGCACGTCAGTCCGGAGACGATGAAAGCCGTGCTGAAGATCACGAAAGCGCCGGTGATCTTTTCGCATTCCTCCGCCCGCGGCATCGCCGACCATCCGCGGAATGTGCCCGATGATGTGCTGCCGCTGGTCAAGGCCAATGGCGGCATCGTGATGGTGAATTTCTACTCCGGCTTCATCGTGCCCGAAGGTGCGGTTGCGATGCGACAGATGTTTGAAATCAGTCGCGAGTTGAAGAAAAAGTACCCCGACGACGAAGAAGCCTACCGACGCGAGATGGATGCCTGGAGCGAGCGAAACAAATACCCTCAGGGCACCGTGCACACCATCGTCGATCACATCGACCGCATCGCCAAACTCGCGGGCATCGATCACATCGGACTCGGCTCCGACTACGACGGCATCACCCGCGTGCCGACTCAGATGGACGACGTGAGTTGTTATCCGTTCATCACGCAGGCCCTGCTCGACAAAGGCTACAAGCCCGAGGACATCAAGAAGATCCTCGGCGGCAACCTGCTGCGAGTGATGCGCGGCGTCGAGAACACCTCCAAGAAAATGTCTCAGTGAGCCATGCTCTCGGACACTCGGCCCGTCCTGAACTATGCTGAATCGAACGCGCCCGGGCGTTGACTCCATCACTGCGTCCATGCGGGACAACGGAAGCCCGCCTTCATGACCATCCCTGCCACCGATTCGACCGAGATGCCCGTCGCGGAGTTCTTCGAACTCCTGACCCGAAGCCGGCTGCTGAGTGAGGAACGCATCGCGGTCATTCAGGCGAAGGTCCATCGCAAAGCCACGTCCGGTGACATTGCCCGGCAGCTCACCAGCGATGGCGAACTCTCCAGCTTTCAGGCAAAGAAACTTCTCACGGGCCTCTGGCAGGGGCTGGTCGTGGGTCGATTCCGCATCCTCAAGCCGATCGGTCGCGGCGGGATGGGAGTGGTCTATCTCGCAGAGGACGCCAGCGGCAAAGGGCACCGCGCGAAGGTCGCGCTCAAGATCCTGCCGCCACGGAAGGCAGCGGCCGAACCGCGGACGCGGGCTCGCTTTCTCCGTGAAGTCAGCATCGGCCGCGAACTTCCCGCCGCCGACAACATCGCCCACGTCTACGAAACCGGCATCGTCGACGGCATTGCGTTCATCGCGATGGAATACGTCTCCGGACGCACGGTCCGCAACGTGGTCGCGACGAACGGGGCCCTGACGGTCGATGTCACCGCTCGCGTGTTTGCCGGCGTCGCCCATGGCCTCGCCGCTGCTCATGCCAAAGGCTTCATCCATCGCGATGTCAAACCGTCGAACATCATGATCACTCCGGACGGTGCGGCCAAGCTCGTCGATTTCGGGTTCGCACTGCGGGTCAACGAAAGCAACACCGATCCCACAGTCGTCGGTGGTGCAGGCTACACACTTGGCACCTTTGACTTCATTCCTCCCGAACAGGCGACCAACGCCAATTCCGTCACACCGCAGGCAGATCAGTATTCGCTCGGCTGCACGATGTACTATGCGTTGGCCGCTCAGCCGCCATTCCCCGGCGGCAGTGCCCGCGAGAAGATGAAGCGACACCGCTGGGAGGACCCGCTGCCGCTCTCCGGATTGCGGCCCGACCTACCAGCCGAGTTCACGGCAATCGTCGAGCGCCTCATGGCCAAGCTCCCCGTGGACCGCTTTGCATCATGCGAAGCCGTCGCCAAGGCATTGAACCCCTGGGCCAAAGGGCAGGCCGCTCCGCAGAACATGTTCACGGAGGATGCGTTCGAGAGCGAGGAGGACGACCTCGATCAACTGGCATCGATGACTCCCACCCGGCCACGCCGCTCGGCCTACCGCCGCGATTCGTCGTCGACTGCGACGCTGGCGGTGTTGATCACTGCGGTACTGTCAATCATTGTGGCAGCGATTGTGTATCTGGCGAAACGGTGAACCTGTTCCGCAACTCACTTCCGCTGGGCGAAGCCTGAAGCTACTATGATCGCATGCCCGATTACGTCAAACGTATCCGCATGCGTCGCACCCTGGCTGGCTGGCTGCCCGAGGCGACGCTGCCTCCGGGGTTTCACTGGGAGCCGTGGAACGATTCGCTGACCGACACGCACGCCGGTGTCAAGTTTTTAAGCTTCGAGGACACAATCGATGCCCAGTTGTTTCCGAACCTCGCCGGTTTGACCGGCTGCCGGCTGCTCATGCACTGTATCCGCGAGTGTGAGGGTTTCTGCCCGGCGGCTTCCTGGTTGCTCATGGGGTGCGACGGCGCCATCGGGACCATTCAGGGCATCGCCGAGGAGGGCCGCGGCTCGATTCAGAATGTGGGCGTGTTGCCGGCTTATCGCCGCCGCGGGTTCGGTGCGGCACTCGTCGCGCGGGCTCTGCGCGGTTTCCACGACGCGGGCGTCCACACAGCGTTTCTCGAAGTCACCGCGAACAACCCCAATGCGTCACGGCTCTACCGCCGGTTGGGTTTCAAACCGTATAACAGTTTTTACCGCGAACTGAAGCGGGAGCCGGCCGCGGCCGGTGCCAGTCTCTGACCTCCGCACGGATTGCACCTTGGCCGACGCCATCCAACATCACACGTTCGCGAATGGGTTGACTCTCCTCGCCGAGAGCATGCCGCATGTCCGCAGTGCGACGCTCTATTTTCTCGTGCCGGCGGGCTGTGCCTACGACCCCATCGGTCGCACGGGGCTCGCCAGCATCGTCGCGGAGATGGCTCCCCGTGGTGCCGGCGACCGCGACAGTGAAGCTCTTTCCCTCGCACTCGACAATCTGGGTGTCGATCGCGGCGAGAGCGTCGGACTGCTGAACATGTGGTTTTTCGGTGGCACACTGGGCCGCAATCTGCCAGCGGCACTCGAACTCTATGCCGACATCCTCCGCCGTCCGCACATGCCCGCCGGCGACCTCGACGCCGCCCGCGACCTGGTCCTCGCCGACTTGCAGGCTCTCGATGATTCACCGCAGGATCAGGTGATGCTCGAACTGCGCAAGCGGTTCTATCCCAGCCCGCTCAACCGCGACCGCTGCGGCATGGTCGAAGATCTGAATGCCATCACCTACGACGATGTGCTCCAGCAGCATCGGCGACTGTTTCGGCCCAACGGCAGCATCCTCTCCGTGGCGGGGAACATCAATTGGCCCGAACTGGTCGCGCACGTCGAGAAGCTGTTTGGTGATTGGTCCCAATGCGAGGACCCGGGCCTGCGAATCGAAGCGCGGACTCCGAGCTCCGAGCAACTCACCAAGGACACGACGCAGACACAGATCGCAATTGCATTTCCCAGCGTCACGATGACACACCCGATGTATTTTGCCGCTCGCGGTGCGGTCAACGTGCTGAGCGGCGGGATGAGTTCGCGGCTGTTCACCGAGGTCCGCGAGAAGCGCGGCCTGTGCTACTCCGTCGTCGCGTCCCACGAAACGCTGCAGGATCGCGGCGCGATCCTCGCCTACAGCGGCACGCGAAACGATCGTGCTCAGGAAACGCTCGACGTCATGCTTGCAGAACTCAAGCGACTCCGCGAAGGGATCACTGCGGATGAACTTGACCGCGTCAAGGCCGGGCTCAAGACCTCGCTGATCATGCAGCAGGAGAGCACATCCGCCCGGGCCGGGGCGATCGCCCGCGACTGGTACTACCTCGGCCGCGTGCGGGCCTTCGAGGAACTGCAGGCCAAGATCGACGGCTTGACTGCGAAGTCGATGATCGACTACGTGGAGGAATTCCCGCTCACAAAGCCGACCGTGGTGACACTCGGCCCGACCCCTCTGACGCTCCCCGGATAATTGATGCTGCTCAACCACACGCTTCCGAATGGACTGGAAATCATCGGCGAGTCACTGCCCACGACCCGCTCGGTGAGCGTCGGCTTCTTCGTGAACGCCGGAGCCCGCGACGAGACCGCAGTCGAAAGCGGCGTATCGCACTTTCTCGAACATATGGTCTTCAAAGGCACACCCACGCGGACTTCGCTACAGGTGAATCTCGAATTCGACCGCATCGGAGCGAGCTACAACGCCTACACCAGCGAGGAAATGACCGTCTTCTATGCGGCGGTGCTGCCGGAGTATCTGCCCGTGGCGGTTGGTCTGCTGACGGACATCTTGCGGCCGAGCCTACGTGGCGAGGATTTCATCACTGAGAAGCAGGTGATCCTCGAAGAGATCGGCATGTATGACGACATGCCCGGCTTTGCGGCGTCCGACAACGCCCGCCGCATCTACTACAACGGCCACCCGCTCGGGCAGAGCATCCTCGGCACCCGCGAAAGTATCCGCGACCTGACCCGCGATCAAATGCAAGCCTATTTTGACCGTCGCTACGCCGCTCCGAATATCGTGGTCGCAGTGGCGGGGAACTTTGACTGGCCAGCGTTCGTGGCGCACATCGAGTCGCTGTGCGGAAGTTGGTCCAACGAGCGTGTCAGCCGCACGCATCTGACACCGACCACCCCGGCAGGCGGGACGCATGTCATTGTCAAAGAGGGCGTCGCTCAGGAGCACGTGCTCACCATCGCACCAGGCCCGGCTGCCGAAGACAGTACCCGCTACGATGCGGCGACACTCGCACTCGCGATCGGCGACGAAACAGGGAGCCGTTTCTATTGGGAACTGGTCCACGAGGGGCGTGTGGAGAGTGCCGCGTGCAGCATCGACCAGAACATGGCCAGCGGCGTGATCGCTGCCAGCTACAGCGGCGAACCCGGACTGGCCGCGGAGAACCATGCGATTGTGAAGCGAGTCTTCGCCGAGGTTCAGGAGTGCAACATCACCGCCGAGGAACTCGCGACGGCCAAAAGCAAGATCGTCTCGCGGCTTGTCCGCGGCTCCGAGCGCCCCTCGGGGCGGATGCGCGCGATCGCTGCAAGCTGGATCTACAACGGCGAGTATCACGATATCGACATCGAGCTTGCTCGGTTCGATGCGGTCAGCCAGGACAGTCTGCGGGCACTGCTCGATCGTTACCCGTTGACTGACACCACAACCGTGGGCTACGGTCCCGCAAGTGAACTCTAGCGCAACAGGGCCGCACATCGTTAGCGGCCCGGGATACAATGTGCAAGGTCGCACCATTCATTCGAGGCTCTTGACAGCATGACGCTTGCACCGACATCGACGCAGCCCGTAGTCGCAGAAGTCCGCGACCAGATCAACGACCACGAGCGCGTGAAATCCATTCCGCAGGGTCTCGCATCTTTGCTCGGCTGCCTGTCGTTCTGGCTGGTCACGCTCGCCGCGGTGATTTTTCTGCCGTGGTATCTCAAGATTCCCTTCGGCATTCTGAACGGACTCGCCATCAGTATGCTCTTCGTGGTGGGTCACGACGCCGGGCACGGCAGCCTGTTCCCCATCCGCTGGATGAACCGCCTCGGCGGCCGCATCGGACTCCTGCCGGCACTGCATCCTTACACCGCGTGGGTCCACAACCACAACGGGCTCCACCACGGTTTCACTCAATTGCGCGAGAAGGATCCCGGCTTCCCGCCCGCGAGCCTCGAGGAATATCGCGCCAAGTCCCGCTTTGGCCGCTGGCTCTATCGCCACTGCCGCACGCGACTCGGCATGGGTGCCATGTACTTCACCGGTATGTGGCTGAAGTGGGAAATGTTCCCCAACAAGCAGCGGGCACCGCGCAATCCCAAGGCCTACCAACTCGACCGGCTCTATGTCATTCTCTTTGCAGCAGCATGGATCGGCTTGCTTGTCGGCGCGGCTCTGTGGCTGGAGGAGAGCCCGATCGTGATGGTGCTCTGCGGGTTCGTCATTCCCCAGATGGGCTGGAACTGGTTCATCGGGTTTGTGATTTTCCAGCAGCACACGCACCCGCGGGTGCCGTGGTTTTCGGAGCTCGACAAGCCAAATCCGACCTATTTCGAGCAGCAGGTCAAGGCCACGCCGCACGTGCACTTTCCGGGGTGGATGCGGTTTGTGATGCGGAACATCATGGAACATACAGCCCACCACGCCGACCCCGGCGTGCCGCTCTATCACCTCGAGGACGCCCAAAAGCAGCTTGAACGTGTCTACCGTCGTGAAATGGTGCGCGTGATCTGGAGTCCGCAGATGATGAAGCGGACCATGAAAATCTGCCGACTCTACGACTATGAAAATCACCGCTGGCTGGACTACGATGGCACGCCCACCACGGAACCTCTGCTGCCACCACGAAGTGAGTTTGTGTCGTCGGCGGCAGTGTGAACGATGCTAAATGCTGAGCAATTTGGGTGAACAGTTGAGGTCAAGTTGATGCTGTGATAGAATACCCTTATCACCCATGGCCGCCCAGCGGCACCTGCCGGGTGGCTCAGGGATCACCGCATGAAGCATGGTTGGCTCATTCTGTTTGTGGCATCGTGCGCCGTGACGCGCGCCGATGATGGCTTTGAAAAGCAGGTGCGGCCTGCCTTCATAGAGCACTGCGCCTCCTGTCACGGTGTCAAGAAACAATCGGCCGGTCTGCGTCTGGATACGGTCGCGGGCATTCGCCTGGGTGCCGATGATGGCCCGGTGATCGTCGCCGGCAAGCCGGGCGACTCCCGACTGATCAAAGCGATTCGTCATGTCGGTGACACAGCGATGCCGCCGAAGAAAAAACTGCCCGAGGCGACGATTGCTGTCATTGCCGCATGGGTGGAGCGCGGTGCGCCGATGCCAGCGGAGGTGTCACAGTCTCAGAAAGCCGATCCCAAAAGTCACTGGGCCTATCAACCGGTAAAGCCGCATCCGGGCAAATCGATTGACGATTTTATCTCGGCCATGCTGAAAGAGCAGGGGCTCACCTTTAACGCTCCCGCGGATCGACGGACGCTCCTGCGACGCGTCTACTTCGATCTGATCGGCCTGCCCCCGACCGCCGCGGAGAGCGACGCGTTTGCAAAGGACACCTCACCGCAGGCGTATGAGCGTGTGGTTGATCATCTGTTGGCCTCACCGCGTTACGGCGAACGCTGGGCCCGGCACTGGCTCGATGTCGCCCGCTATGCCGACACGAAGGGCTACGTCTTCACCGAGGATCGCAACTATCCCTATGCCTACACCTATCGCGACTATGTGATCCAGGCGTTCAACGACGACAAGCCCTACGACCGCTTCATCGTCGAGCAGATTGCCGCGGATCATCTCGATCTGGGCGAGGACAATCGCGCACTCGCGGCCCTCGGCTACCTCACCCTCGGCCGCCGATTCAACAACGACGTACGCGACATCATCGACGACCGCATTGAAGTCGTGACGCGCGGGTTTCTCGGGCTCAGCGTCGGGTGTGCCCGCTGCCACGATCACAAGTTTGATCCGATCCCGATCGGCGACTATTACTCGCTCTACGGCGTCTTCGCGAGCAGCATGGAGCCGAAGGAGCAGCCGCTGCTGACGCATCAGAAGCGAACGCCGGAGATGGACACGTTCGATGCGGAACTGGCGAAAATGGACGCCGAGGCTGCCAAATATTACGCGAAGATGATACAGGACGCGCTCGCACAATTCCGCACGCCCACATCGGTCGCTGAGTATCTCCTCGCGTGGCGGAATCTGCGCGGCGCCTCACCGAGCACGGTGGAAAACCTGACTCGCAAACGCAATTTGAACAGGCCGGTCCTGGCCAACTGGCGTAAGCGACTCGATGCGGCCAAAGGAAAGCCCGACGATGTCTTCGCTGCGTGGCTGGCGCTGGCGGACCTGCCCGATGCGGAATTCGCACTTCGTGCCGCGTCGCTCAAGCTCACTGGCCCGGCGGACCTGACGGACGCACTCCATGACGCCGGTCCTTTGACCATTGACGACGCGGCCATGATCTACGGCGAAGTGATCGCCAGCAGTGACACTCCGAAGCTGCGTGATGTGCTCGTTTCCAATCAAAGCCCGACCACGATCAGCAACAAAGACACCGAAAATGTCATCCCGATTCCGATCAAGAAGCAGTACCGCGTGCTGCGGAATGCGGCACAGAACGCACGAGCCACGTCGCCCTATTCACCGCCGCGTGCGATGGTCCTCGTCGATGCCCCGAAGCTGACCGAGCCGGTGGTGTTCCTCCGCGGGAACCCCGGCAATCGCGGGCCGAAAGTGCCGCGGCAATTTTTGGAAGTCCTCACCGGCCCCGATCGCAAACCCTTCCAGCACGGCAGCGGGCGTCTCGATCTCGCCCAGGCGATCGCCTCGAAAGACAACCCGCTCACTGCCCGCGTCATGGTCAACCGCGTCTGGACCTGGCACTTCGGGCAAGGCCTGGTGCGGACTGCCAGCGATTTCGGCGTCCGCACCGATCCTGCCACGCATCCCGAACTGCTCGACATGCTGGCCAGCCAGTTCATGGCGGATGGCTGGTCCCTCAAGCAACTGCATCGCCGCATTGTGCTCTCGCAAGCCTATCGTCAGTCGAGTGCGATCACCCCCAAAGCACTGACGGCTGATCCGGAAAATGCCCTGCTGAGCCGCAGCCCACGCAAGCGGCTGGAGTTCGAGCCGATGCGTGACGCGATCCTCACCGCCAGTGGCACACTCGACGTGTCCCAGGTCGGCGGACGCTCGGAAGAAATCTTCAAGAACATTTCGAGCCACCGCCGCAGTGTGTACACGTTTATCGAACGGCAGAACCTCCCCGGCACGCTGCGGAATTTCGACCTCGCCAACCCCGACTCGCACGCACCGATGCGCTACCGCACGACGGTACCGCAGCAGGCTCTGTTCCTGATGAACAGCCCGTTCGTCGCAGCAATGGCAAAGAAGACGATCCGCCGCGATGATGTGACATCGGCTGGCAGCGACAGTGAGCGCATAGTGCGTGTCTACCGTGCCGTACTCGGCCGCGATCCCACAAAGCAGGAATCCAAACTTGCCAGTGACTATCTCAGAGTTGCACCCGCGGCGGATGGCAAGCTCGGGCCGTGGGAGCAATTGGCCCAGGCACTCATGATGAGCAACGAATTTGTCTTCGTGGACTGAGGAGCGACACTCATGATACCGATCTCGCGTCGCGAAATGCTCACCCGCTGCGGTGTCGGCATGGGGCTGGTGGGCCTCGCGCCGATGCTCTCCGAGGCGGCGGGCAATCCGCTGGCGGTGAAGACGCCGCACTTCAAGACCAAAGCGAAGCGTGTCATTCACATCTTCGCCAACGGCGGGCCGAGCCAGGTCGATACTTTTGATCCCAAGCCGACACTGACCAAGTTTGCCGGCAAGCCGCTGCCGATCTCGCTGAAGACCGAGCGCCCGACGGGTGTGGCACTTGCGTCGCCGTTCAAGTTTGTCAAACGTGGCCAGTCGGGCCTGGAGATCAGCGAGCTTTTTGAGCACACAGCCAAGCACGCCGATGACCTGTGCGTGATCCGCAGCATGCACGCGGATGTGCCGAACCACGAGCCATCGTTTTTGCTGATGAGTTGTGGCGAAGCACGTCTGCCCCGACCGAGCCTCGGGTCATGGCTGCTCTACGGCCTCGGCACGGAAAACCAGAATCTCCCCGGCTACGTGGCACTCTGCCCATCCGGCTATCCGCTGCTCGAAAGCCAGAACTGGCAGACCGCGTTTTTGCCCGGTGCCTATCAGGGCACCTACGTCGACCCCGCACACAAGGACATCGAGAAGCTGATCGAGCATGTGCGCAACCGCAACCTGCCGGAAGGCGCTCAGAAGTATCAACTCGATCTGCTACGAAAACTGAACGCCGGGCATCAGGCTGTGCGGCAGAACGATCCGCAACTCGAAACGCGCATCCAGTCGTTTGAGATCGCGGCCCGCATGCAGACAGAAGCAGCAGACGCGTTCGACACGACCAGGGAAAGCAAGCAGACACTCGAAGCCTACGGCCCGGGGAAGGTCGCCCGCTCGCTGCTGATGGCACGACGACTCTGCGAACGCGGCGTGCGCTTCGTGCAGGTATGGCACGGCCCGGTGCAACCGTGGGACAGCCACGACGACCTGGAGAAAAACCACCGCCACCTCGCCGGGGAATGCGACAAAGCGATCGCCGCACTGATCAGCGACCTCAAGCGACTGGGCATGTTTGAGGAGACGCTCATCATCTGGGGCGGTGAGTTCGGCCGCACGCCCGTGGTGGAGTTGGCTCGCCCCGGCAGCAATCAGGGCAGGGTCAACGGCCGCGATCACAATCACTATGGATTCACGACCTGGCTAGCCGGCGGCGGCGTCAAGGGCGGCACCGTAGTCGGGGCCACTGACGATTTCGGCTTCAAAGCGGTTGAAAACAAAGTGCACGTCCACGACCTGCATGCCACGATTCTGCACCTGATGGGTTTCGATCACGAAAAGCTGACCTACCGCTACGCGGGCCGAGATTTCCGCCTGACCGACGTGCACGGGCACGTAGTCAAGGAATGCCTGGCGTAGTGTTGGAGATGCGAAGACCCACCTGTTGCAACGGGTGGGCTTTGTTTGACTCTGTATTCGATTCAATGCTGCCACATCCTATCAAAACAAGAAATCCTCCAAAGCCCAGCCGTTGCAACGGCTGGGTTCGACTTCATCCCCTCAACGACCATGACCAACTCCGTCGAAGACGCCATTGCGATCTGGAAAGCGGGCGTCGCCGCGGTCGAACCACGCACGCTGGTCATCGACGCGATCAGCAGGTTTTCCCCGACACTGCGGCACGACATCGCCTCGGCACCGTGCATCGAAGTCGTCGGTGCTGGCAAAGCTGGTGCAGCCATGGCACATGGCTTGGAGGAAGCGTTGACGGAATCGCTCCACAAGGTCACCGGTATTGTGAATGTCCCCAATAAAGATTGGGCTCACTGCCAGCGCATCGAGATCCATCCCGCTCGACCTGTCGGATCGAACTTCCCCACGGCTGACGGCGTCGCTGGAACGCTGCGGATGCTCACACTTTTGAAAGAGGCTGGCCCGGAGGATGTCGCGATTTGCCTTCTCTCCGGCGGCGGTTCGGCGCTGATGCCAGCACCAGCGGATGGCATCACACTTGAAGAAAAGGTCGCTGTGACTCGGTTGCTGCACGCGAGTGGAGCTTCCATTCACGAATTGAATACTGTTCGTCGCAGCATTTCAAAGGTCAAAGGCGGCCGGCTCGCGAACGCGTTCCGTGGGCAATGGTTGATATCACTGATCATTTCAGACGTCATTGGCGATTCACCAGAAGATATTGCATCAGGCCCAACGCAGCCCACTGAGACTCAATGGAATAATTTTGATCTCGCTTTGAGTGTACTCCGAGACCACGGATTGCTTGAGTCGTGTCCGGAGTCCGTGCTGCGACGCCTGGAGCCTGGCGCAGGCTGGCGAGAACCCGAGGAGTCCAATCCAACTGACCGACTCGGCACCATCAACATGTTGATCGGTACCAACAGTCTCGCACTGGCGGCTGCGATGAAATTTGTGAGCCGCGCGGGTTTCCACGCTGAGACACTGGCAGGTGATTTCGCTCTGGATCGTATGGTGTTGGGTGAAGCAAAAATCGCTGCACTGAAGCTGGTTGCACAGGTCAGAACAACCCAACCACGCCCCACCGCCATCCTGTTTGGCGGTGAGACCACCGTCACCCTCGGTCCGAATCCGGGGAAGGGGGGTCGCAATCAGGAATTTGTCCTCGCCATGCTCTGCGAACTTGGGATCGACGGCATGCAGGGCGTCACCATCCTGAGCGGCGGCACCGACGGCGAGGATGGGCCCACCGACGCGGCAGGAGCCATCGGCACGCAGGAGACGCTCTTACGTGCCAGAGCACTCAATCTCAATCCACGCGATTTCCTCGACCGCCACGATGCCTACCATTTTTTTGAAGCCACGGGCGGCCTATTCAAAACCGGCCTGACCGGCACAAACGTCATGGATCTCGGCGTGGTCCTGCTCACATAGCATTCTCAGAAAAAATCCCGGAATCTTGCACGGCAACACACGGAGTCCGCCACTCATAGAGCAACCACGGGATTCCGCCATGCGACTCACACTCCGCACGCTGCTTGCGTACATCGACGACACGCTTCCCGCTGACGAGGCGAAGACTATCGGCGAAAAGGTCGCGGAGACCGAACTCGCCCGCGATCTCATGGAGAAAATCCGCAAGGTCACTCGACGGCGTGGGCTCTCGGTCCCATCCGGCACCGGCGACAGCGCGCTCCACTCCGACCCCAATCTGGTCGCGGAATACCTGAGCGATGCCTTGCCCGTGGACAAGATCGCCGACTTTGAAACGCTCTGCCTGGAGTCGGATGTGCATCTGGCGGAGGTGGCGGGCTGCCATCAGATTCTGACTCTGCTGCTGTCCGCACCGATGCGGGTACCGCCGACGGCGTCGCGGCGGATGTACGCAATCGCCAAAGGGCCGGAGTCGATCCCGTCGCGCGAGCCGGGGCCGGTGATCCCGGTCGGCGGAGTGCGGCCG
>JBGSSZ010000052.1:0-4067 GCA_041736785.1 Limnoglobus sp. | reverse complement strand
CGGCTCGCCAGCGGCTCTGGCCCGCACTCGCGGAGGCGAATACAGCACTTGGTCCCGAGCGACGCGCCGAGGCCTATCTCTGTTCGCTCCACGCGGAGTGGGCGGGTGCAGCGATCAGTTGGCCACGCGAAGACGTGACTGCGATCCTCGCGAAAGAAAATCCGACTTCGCACGATGTGCGGCTGGTGACGGCCGCGATACTCGGCGACAACCCCGCACCACTGCCGGCACTGCGGCACTTCGTCGAGGAGCATCACGCGCTCTTCCCCGTGCGGGGGGCGTGGCTGATCGCGCTCAAGTTTGCGGCACTCGCGGGAGGCGATCCGCTCGGCCTGGCCCGCAGCCGGGACCGCATTCTGCTGCGACTGCTCGAGCATGGCTACGAGCCCGACCGCGATCTCCCCGCCTTTCTGCGCTTCGCCGGGCTGCGCAATTCCGACAAAGTGCGACTCGTCCGCGACCGCATCGGTGAGGTGCATCGGGCCGTGCGCGACTGGACCGCTGGCAGCCTCGACGACGATCGACATCCGACGCTGGCGTACATCGATCTGCTTTTCGCCTGGGGCCTGGCGACGATCGGCGAGACGACCGCGGCCCACGGTCACGTGCAAGCCGCGCGCACTCGACTGGAACGGCCCGACGACACGGACGAACTCGCGATGACGTCGACATTCCTGTTCCGTGCCTACTGGCAGCGGATCGACGACGCGCTCGCCAGCCGCAGACATGGCGGCCTGCTCCAGGGAGAACTCATCAGCACGCTCGAAGACTATCGCCGTCGTGGTGAGGGCGTGGCGAACAGCCCGCACGCGACTGCAGTCTATGCGATCGAGCGACTGCGCGAACACTCCGCCATCCTCGAGCCGCACGAGTCGCTGATCGCCTGGCGGTCGTTCGCGAAAAACTCGAGCCCGCTTGCACTGCAGCTTCACGCCCTCTCACTGGTGCATCAGCCGAAAATGCTCGTGCGTCAGACTCGCGAACTGCTGCAAGCGGGCACTGCCAAGGACCGCGTGACCGTGCTGCACGATGCGGTACTGCTGGCACCGCGGGCGGGAGAAGATTTCACCATTGAATTGATCGGCAGCGTGCCCGATGCCCTCACGGCCACGCTGACCAACTCTGCCGGGCAGGAGGATTTTCTGCAGACGCAGGCTCGGTTGCTTGCCCATGCGATCCGCCTCGCGGTCTTCTTCGATGCCGAGAAAATCCTGGCGAGACTGCTAAAGGTCAGCATCAATCTGATGACGGCCCAACCGCTTGCAGGGCGTTACGAAACTGTCGCCACTCTGGCACGGCCGACCATCCGCAGCCTGGCTCGGCTCACCTCGCAGGACATTCTCGCACGCTACGTCAAGTCGCTTGAGTCGAATGTGCTGGAGAATCAGCCGCTCTCGCTGACTGGAAAAGCGGATGCTTTGCCCGCGGTGCAGCGTGCGTATCTTGCCTTGGCTGCGGGCCATCTGGCGCTCGGCGAGGTCGACGTCGCGACGCCGATCATGGATATCGTCCGCGAGCGGATCGCGGTACCCCGCGATATGAAGCTCGTCGACTCGGTGAAGCTGACGCGCACGTATCTTGCGGCACTCGGCAGCGGGCCGGTCGAGTGGAGCATCCCGCGGATTCTCGATGTGTTTGCGCAGGTCGAGCCGCAGCGGATTCCCAATCGTCAGGCGACGGCCCGGCACTATTCTCTCTTTCACCTGCAGTTCGCCGAGGAAGCGGTCCTGGCGCTGGCTAGCGACGACTCGCAGGCGGGGCGGGAGAGCCGCCGTTGGCTGGATGAAGACGAATTGCTCGTGCGCCGCCGCATCCATGCCGACGTGCGACGGCTCGTCGGCACGCAAACGGGAGAATCATGAACGTTGAGGCCCTGACGCTCGCCAATCTTCAGCCCGAGGCTGAGAGCCTGCGCACGAAGATCTCGCGGTTCCGCACGTCGCTGTCGCGGTTCTTCGTCGAGAAGACGGAGATCGTCGATCTCATGTGCATCGCGGCCGTGGCTCAGGAGCCGCTCCTGCTCGTCGGCCCGCCGGGTACGGCCAAGTCGGAACTGGTGCTGAAATTCAAGGACGCCCTCGCGATCGGTGAGAGCGACTACTTCGAATACATGCTCACGCGGTTCACCGAACCGTCGGAGATCATCGGCGCGATCGACATTGGCGAACTCCGCGAAGGCCGCTACATCCGCCGCAAGGAAGGCAAGCTGCCCACCGCCCGGCTCGTATTCCTCGACGAAATCTTCAAGTCGAATTCCGCGATCCTCAACATTCTGCTGACCATCATCAACGAGAAGAAGTTCTACCAGGATGGCGTCCCGGAACCGGTGCCGTTGCGGGTGCTCTTCGCGGCGACCAACGAGATCCCCGAGCAGGGGGAACTGGCCGCACTCAAGGATCGCTTCGTGCTGAAGGTGATGAGTCGTTCGGTGCAAGCGACGCATTTCGCGGAGTTGATCGCAGCCGGACTGGCGTCGGAGACGAGCCGCGGACTCAATCAGAAGCCTTGGGTCGAAGGTCACGCCACGCTCGAGGATTTCCTGAAAGCCAACCGCTATCTGACGCTCAGGCTCGCGGAGCAGAATCGCGACGAGGGGGACGAGTTTTTCCCCGCGGAAGTGTTCCGCGAGTTCCAGCGACTGGTGAAAACGCTCACCCGCGAGGACCGCATCTTCATCAGCGATCGCAAGCTGGTCAAGCTCTACAAACTGCTCCGCGTGCGGGCCTGGCTGATGAGCGGCGGCGTCGTCACCCGAGACGATCTCAGCCTATTGGCCTACCTCGGCGACACCCACGACGAGATCGAGCGGCTTCGCGAAAAGGTGCCGCTGCTGCTCGGGTGATTCACTCCCGCGTGCTGATCGGCACCATCCGCGGGCGGGGGACCACGATCAACCGTGCTCCGCCGTGCGTTCTCTGCATCTCCTCGAAGTTCAGCTTCAGAAATTCATACTTCGCCGGCTGATCGTGACGGGCGAGGTATTCACTGGCGAACTGCCCCATGTGAGCGTCGTAGGCTTTCTTCGAGTGAGAATGCTGGCAGCAGCGACCACCGAAGCGGCGAAAATCGCCATTGAACTCCGGGCTGATGTGATATAGCTCGTGGAAGACCGTGGTGAGCTTTTCCTCGAACGACTGATCCAGAAACCGCGGCTGCACGAAGGTCAGCAGATAGAGCATCTCGCGGTCGTCGACATAGTAGCGTTCGAGGCCGTAGAGCTTCCCCTTGCGGCGTGTGGTCAAGGCACCAGCTTTGAATCGCATCGGCGTCAGCCGGGCCTGCAAGCCGTATTGCGTCCGCTTGCGGCTGATGGTCGCCGTGACCAGCACGCGGCTCATGTCGATCGGTGCAAACGTCGGCACCCGCCGGGCAATATCTTCGCAGAGTGCCACCATCGCCTGGGTGTAGTCGAAGCCGTGCTGGTCGGTTGGTGCCCTGACCAGTTGCGTGACGGGAAGCGGACGTGCGTCTCCCCAGCGTCGGTGATGGGGCGTTGTGGCTTCAGTCGTGGTCATCGCGGTGCGTGCCGTGGCAGATGGCGAACTCTAGGCAAACCCGCGGGCGGTGTCAACGCGTCGATCCGGAAACTTTCTCCAGGCGGATTCAACTTCACAACTGTCGTGGTCGATACACACGTTAAGCTCGGCGGCATCTGCCGGGGTTTTCCACGCGAGGATCGACTCATGGGCAGCATTCGCCGGCGACTGGTTCTCGGGGCCGCCGTCGCCGCTATCTCCGCCAGCGGCTGTCAGACGTGGTACGGCGGCATGACGCTGCCGAGCCCACACTATCTCAAGCACCCGCCGCAATACTTCCTTCCCGATCCGACCTTCCCGCTCCAGCGGGAACTCGATTCGATGAGTGATCCGGAAGGCTCGGCTCGCCGAAGCACAGCCGGTGCTCCCGTGGGAGGTCCGGCCGTCACGCCACTCGCACCCGCCGGGCGGTAGGTCGACTTGACACCGTTCAAGACGGTGGCTAGGAGCCCCGGACTTGAAGCGTTGGCCGCAGGGACGCGGCCCGCTTCGAGCCCGGGGTTCAAGTCATAATATTTTTGCATCTTTGCC